>JAEEQU010000073.1 GCA_016285415.1 Alphaproteobacteria bacterium
CACAAATTGCCGAACTTACACAACAATCATTAAATCCCGATTTATGGAATTCGCCCGACGATGCACGTGCATTGCTTCAGAAAAAATCTGCCAAGGAACGCGAATTAAATGAATTTTTGACAATGGATGCCGAATACAATAATTTAAAAGATCTGTATGCAATGGCACCCGAAGATGTGGATGTCATAGATGCGATTCAAAAACTTGCCGATAAGGCACGCCGTGCAAAGTATATAACACTGTTTAATAACCCTGCGGATAATAACAATGCGTTTTTGTTTATTCAGGCGGGTGCCGGTGGAACCGAAGCACAAGATTGGGCGCAAATGATTGCGCGCATGTATACGCGTTGGGCCGAACGCCATGGTTTTGGAGTTGAAATCGTTGAAGAACATATTGGCGATACCGCGGGTATAAAAAGTATGACCATGCGGATTGTCGGTGAACGCGCATATGGCTGGTTGCGTAATGAAATTGGTGTTCATCGTTTGGTTCGTATTTCACCATTCAATGCAAATGGCAAACGCCAGACCAGTTTTGCATCTGTAAATGTGTGGCCAGACGTTGATGATTCAATTCAAATTGATATAAATGAAAAAGATTTGCGTATTGATACCTATCGTTCATCGGGGGCCGGTGGACAACACGTTAATAAAACCGACAGTGCGGTTCGCATTACCCATATTCCGACAGGTATTGTCGTAACATGCCAAAATGAACGCAGCCAATTTCAAAACAAAGATATGGCGATGAAAATCTTGCGTTCACGCCTGTATGAACTGGAAATGGAAAAACGCGCCGCCGAAGAAGATGCCGCCAAGGCCGCACAAAAGAAAATTGAGTGGGGAAGCCAGATTAGGAATTATGTTCTGTATCCATACCAATTGGTTAAAGATGTTCGCACAGGCGTTGAAAATACAGATTCAACCGCTGTTCTGGATGGTGATTTGGATGCGTTTATGTTAAGTTTATTGCAACGCGGTTAATTTTTCTTCTTGGTTTTTATATTTAATATATCCTGTAATTCAAACAAATCACAGATTTTTTGTCCAAATTCTTGTGTGTTTATGCCACCTGCCAATTCACATTTTGAATCTGCAACGCCCGTACACGCAACAGGAACAGTATATTTATATTCATTGTATTTCGGTTTTTCCAGGTCTTTAACCAACCGACCGCCTATGATTTTGCATATCTCTGCGGTGGCATCTTTAAATTCCGTCAATAGAAGTCTTTCATTTTTATAATCTATCAGTATTGTAATTTTACCATCATCAGTTTGATTATCCGTTGTTTCATTCTTTTCTGGTTTATCTTGGATATCCATACCAGATATAAATACAGCATAATTGTCATCAGAATTACACGCAAAATGTACATCATCTATTTGTGTGAACTTACAATTAGACATACCGTACTTCACCTTGGCGTAGAATTTTACCAATGCGGTATAAAGTTCTTTTTGGGTGATGTTTCTTGGCTGATAAAAACTGCAATAATCACTGTTTCCTGCTTTACATGGATTTTTAGGGATACATTCATGGTTTGATTGAACCCATACCATATTTTCATCGGCAACGCATTTGTCTTTCATGTTTGGCGCACAAAATGCCGGTAAAGACAAAAACATACAAAATAACATGAAAACATGCCGCATTTATCCCCCCCTTTTTAATTTAATGGCGCACCCAGCGGGATTCGAACCCACAATCTCTGCCTTCGGAGGGCAGCGCATTATCCAGTTGTGCTATGGGTGCAACGCCCAGTATTATATACAAAAATCAATATTTTTCAAGTTGATTTATAGAAAAATATCTTATACCATGCCAATACCTAGGGCTATATTCTAATGCGAGTGCTTGCGATTATATCTTTGTTGTTTCTGACCGCGTGTAACAGTGTTTATATGCACCCAGAAACAATGGAACCAAATTCTATTGTTCATGCAAAATCCGGTGGTTACGGCATAAAGCGCAGTATCAAAGAAACACTTGAACGACGTGGTTATGATGTTCGCGTTGGAAAGTTGCATAAAACATATGGCGAAGACGAAGACAAAGAATTACTGCAATTGCCCGCGAATACACGGTATGTGGTACGTGTTAATGAAAAAGAAGAACTATTTATGCCATGGTGGTGCATGTTTAACGGGTTTTGGTGGTGGCGGTTCAGTGTTTCCATTACCGACCAACACGATGGCAAAGAAATCTTATCTTGGAGAGGGCGTGGATGTCAGAACAGTTCGTTGCGAAAACTTAATGACATTTTAAATGAACTTGAGAAACATAAATAGCATAGCGAGGTGGTAATATGACGGATACAAATACATATCTGCGCGAGTCAGAGAAAGCAATTTTCCCAGGATATTCCCAGAAAAAACATTCAGAAATTCAACGCGAATTGGAAAAGACAGAACGAATGAAACAAAAGGTCAAGACCCGCGAAGAAAAACGCAAATGTTCCCTGCCCCCATTTTTGATGGTGCGTGCCGGTGTGCTAAATCCATTACTTGGTGCAATGTTAAGTGCCGGTATGTTGTCCGCCGCGTTGATTAACCACAATTATGAAAAGTTCCCACGTGGTGACATTTTGGTTTCGGGATTATTTGTCACATTGGCAATAACCTTTGTCTTTGGTCAAGCATACGCCCGTAGTTATGCGGCCAGCATGCGTGAAGATATTAACACCATATCCGATAAGTTAAATGAATTTCTGTCCACCAATAATTCAAACACAACGCTTGATTTGGATACAACCCAGGTAAAATTTCCAAAACTAATATCACTTATGACGCGGCATTTTGCAAAAAATAATCCTGGGGTGTTTGATAAACTTATTGCCAATCCACAATCTGTACAGGATATGAATGTTGCAGAAAATATCATACTGGGGCATTTAAGCAAGTCCCCTACGTCCGCACAATTGGTATTAGATACATTTAGTGAAACAACCATACCAGAAAAAGTGTATAAAAAGGCAACACGTTATGCCGAACGCTTAAAAAGGCATGAACAAACAAAATAAAAACGGCGCAAAATGCGCCGCTTTTTATTATCATAATTGACTATTCATCAATATTTGCGTATTCACAGAACCCTTCGTTCGTGTCGCAACGGGAAATTGTGCCTTCGCTGATGAAATAACCTTGTGGATGCAGACATGCCGGACATACCTTTGGGGCATCGGTTCCAATGTGCCACATACCGCAATTTGTGCAACGCCACATAACGATTTTGTCTTGCTTGAATAATGTGCCGTTTTCAATCGCATCGGCCAGCGCACGAAAACGTGATTCGTGATAACGTTCGGCATAGCCAATATTTTTTAATACTTCGGCAATGGAATCAAAACCTTCTTCGGCCGCAATTTGTGCGAACTTTGGATACATATCGGTGTTTTCTTCGTGTTCGCCATACGCCGCCGCCTGTAAGTTTTCAAGGGTTGTACCAATTTTTCCCGCCGGAAAAGATGCGGTTATTTCCAAACTGCCCCCTTCCAAAAATTTAAACAGACGTGATGCATGTTCGCGTTCTTGTTCTGCGGTTTCTAAAAATATTTTGCTAATCGCTTGGAACCCTTCGTCTTTGGCCTTGGACGCAAAGAAAGAATAACGGTTGCGCGCCTGGGATTCACCGGCAAATGCGATAAGCAGATTTTTTTCGGTACGTGTACCTTTTAATGATACTGTCATAAATTTCTCCTTGGGTTAATTCTGGCAAATGATAACAAATGGGCAATCAAAAATCAAAGCAATTATTTTGAATATTCGCACATAAGAACCTTGCTATCAATTTCATCTTTGTTCTTGTAATAAATCTCTACACCCAAAAATGCGCGCACTTCTTCTATGGTATGGCCATATGCCCAATATGTTCCGCGCTTGGTTTCATATTTTGCGACAATCCAATCGGGGTTCTTGACGTTCGCGTCGCATCCACCCCCGCCCCATACGATAGCCGCCGCAGAATAAAATTCAAACCCTGTCAGTTCGGTGTGCGGTAATTTCTTTACCAATACAAATTCACGATCGCGAACCTTGGTTATCGTATGTTCAAATTTTTTCTGAACACGCCACAGACCCGCAATGTATTCAACATCGTTAA
>JAEEQU010000074.1 GCA_016285415.1 Alphaproteobacteria bacterium
CATATCTTTTTCGGCGGCTTCGTCGGCCCGTTGTTCAGAATATGCCGATGCGGCGGTCATCAGACCCAAACCAGTTGCCGCGGTTGATGCCGCGCCCAATGTCCGATTTGCCAATGACTGTTCGTTTTCTTTTGCCTTTTTATACGCATCTTCGGCTTCTTTGACTGGGTCAACCGGTGGTGTGGTGGTGGTTATTTCGCATGTGGCGGTTTCTGTATTCAAAGTATAACCGTCGGCACACGTAGCAGGGGTGCAAATTTTGTACCCTTCGCGTCCCGCTGACACGCATTCGCCCGTCGCAGCATGTGCTGGCAACATATCATCAACACAGTCGCGTTTGTTAGAACATTCATCTATTTCACATATTCTATAATTCGTTTTAAATTGTTCTGTGGCCTCTTGTTCACCAACATGGGAACAGGCCAGTCCTGTGATATTAATTTCACTCAAATCTGTTACACACTCTAATTCTACGGTTGCATCAACTAATTCAGATGCGGCCTTGGTGACTGGGGTGCATCCGACATAAGATATTGAAACCTGAGTATCACTGGCGATATTGGCTATTTCAAATTTTCCTTTCTCGTCTGTTGTTACACCTTGGGTGGCATCATAGGCCAAGGTGGCCCGTACAAGCGGTTCGCCATTTGATTTGTCTTTTATAAATCCACTAACCGCAATTATAGACACGGCGTCGGGGGTAAAATCAGCCAGATCGCCTGATTTTTCAACACATGTCTTTTTATCATCCGATTGTTGCAGATTTTCATCATCGCAAATACATTCGTCATTATCATTAAGTAGCCCACCAGAGTGCATACAATCACCACACACCGTATATAACGGCTTATATTCTTCATTTGCCAAATCGGATGCTGGGTAAAATGCCTCAACATCACATCCATGAAACGCAATCCCCAGCAAAGCATTGCTGTCGACATCCGTTAATCTGAATTTCCCGTTTTCATCGCTAACAGTATCCGTAATATCTGAATTGACAACAATTTTTGCACCAGCAAGCAATTTACCATCTGGTGCGTGATTACTGTATTTTATTGTGCCGGTAACGTTAATTTTATCAGTTGGTGTTGCCGCTGGGGATTTCTTTTTACAATATCCCTGATATGGTTCATAATCGCCCTCGCATGCGGTTGCCGTACAGATTTTATATCCTTGGCGTCCAACGGCCACACAGTGTCCACTGGTCGCATGTGCGGTTAACATATTGGCATCTTTGGTACATTGAATATCTTGGCCATCACATCCGTCCACATGGCAGATTTTATAACTGGTGTTTTTATAATGCATGTCTTTTTCAGATTTCCCAAGGGCATCACATGTAACGCCACCAACAGTGCCAGAACCACCACCGCCAGATCCATTTCCACCACCTGCGTTAGAACCAGATGAACATGTTTTATTCGTGCTGTTATATGTTCCCGTCTGACATGCGCAAGCCCCCCATCCATTCTGCCTAAATCCTTTTGCAGAATCACACGCGCAACCTGTTTGTCTATTATATGTCCCACCACTCATTTCACAGATAGATTGAACTTCGGTATGATCCAAGAAACCGAAGGAGCTTATTGCGTGCGTTTCATTATTTCTCTTAAAAATTCCACACTTACTGTCATAACAATCCACAACCTTTAAAGCAAGGGGGGCTCTTTCGGCCGTAGATACTGTGTATGTCTCATTGCTTTGTCTGCCCTGATGTGTACTTACTTCTGACTTACCCAGTTTTTTCCACTTATTTAACCCAGAAGAATCACATTTATAAAAAGCTTTTTCCCTTTCTAAATAAATCACACCATTATTATTGCAACCGTCCGTACCCTGGTGACCACAGATCAAATACTGTCCGTTTGCCCACACTAATGTGGCGGCATTACTTGCACGCTTTGTCTGTAATTTACAATTGTAATGGTTGTCACCAAATTCATCAAATGCGGCACTTCGTTCAAGAAAATTCATGTCTTCTGAAAACCTGTAGTCCACGTGAGTATCCAGTGGTGTAGAACGATTTGTATTTGCTGCGGTGAATTCGGCATTTGATGCGGGCGGTGCAACGGTTGATGAATTCGCATTTTGCGTGGTCGTACACCGAAATTGTTCACGATCACCAGAAGTGTTACAATTGCACGATTGGACACCATATGAATATGACGCCATAGTGCCACCAGACCCTTCACAACTTGCTTTTAATTTGTTATATAATGTGGAATCGGCAACACAAATTTGTTGCAACGCGTTCGTAGTTGTTCCGTTGGGTTTATAATATACTATGTATTTACCATCGTATGCCTGAATTTTGTAATCTGCGCAATGGACGCGTCCGCATTTATTATAGGTTGCCAAGTTTCTTTCTGTGGCATCAACATTGCATGATTGAATGGAACTTAAATTTACCGTTTCAAATCCATTATTCAGGCTACAGCGTCTAAGTTTACGAAGGTTATTATCAAATACTATATCGCCTTCACCGCACATATTTTGCTCATTGCCACACAAAACGTAATGTAAATTATTCCATGCTTCGCCATACTTTATAAAACCTTTTGCACGTCCAATTGCTGCGAGGTCTGTAATATTATAACAGTTCCCTGCAAAGACGGTATGCGTGTAACTAAGACAACACAGACAAACAATTAAAATGCGCGATAAAATACGCAAAGAATCCCCCTTATGATTCCTACCTTGTTACCATACAAAATTTTTTATTTTTATGTCAATCATAAACTATTTTAAATCCGTTATTACATCGGCGATTTTATATGATAATTTCGCGATAAGTTTGCTTTGTTCTGACACAATCGCGTCATAATTCGGGCGACCCGATTCCATTTCTGGTGTATCCGCGGTTTGTGTCGTCTTTTTCTGAACCAAAACATCACCACGCGCATTTGATACCGTCCACCACGCAGAAATCGTTATTTTACCATCTGTTTCGGTATCAAACCGCACAAAGTCAACAGAAACGCTATACTTGGTATTTGATGAACTTGTATATCCACGTTTTGGTCGTGCATTTATGTTTTTCGCATACATATTCATATTTTCTGATATGACAACGGGCAGGGCATTTGACAGTTCTTCTATCCACCTATCAAATTCCGACACAATCAGCATATTTGAATCAGATTGTTTAACAACAATTTGTGGGCGATCCACCGATTGTGGTACCGACACACTTTCAATAACAATGTTTGTTGTTTTGTCTGGACCGCGAACCTGTTGGACGGTCGGTGTTCCCATTGCATAAAACCGCGAAGGTTCACTGGTGCCGCTCAAACCGCACCCACATAACAACATACCTGATAATATCGCCGTAATAATTTTGATTTTCATTTTAATATCCTCCTTTGCCTTTTAATAATGCCTCTGGGTGACGTTCCAAATAATCGCTAAGACGGGACACAGATTTTGCGGCCTCGCTAACATCGCGTATCATTTTATTAAAATCAGATATAGTATCAGCGCCCGGACCAGAAATAGAATTTGCCAAACGATTTATGCTGGTAACCGCCGCGGTTGATTGTTGCAACAATTCTGGAACATTTTGGTTCAAATTTTGCAATAACCCGTTCATGTTATTTGATATGTCAGACAGCGGAATTTTTTCCAGATTTTGTGACAAAGCATCCAGCATAGATGGCACAGTTGGAATTTCTATGTCGTCTATGCCATATTTTTCCGCCTGAAACTGTATCGGATAATTTGGATAGAAATCTAGTTCAATTGTCATTTGTCCAGTTAGCATACTTTGTGTCTGCAGTTTCCCTTTTAGCCCATGTTTGACCAACCCTTTTATCCATGTGGACATTTGTGAACGCGACATACGGCCCTTGGTTGTCATGCGTGACTCAATTTTGACATACACAGGAATAACGATTTTATTTTCGTTATTTGGAATTAATTGAATCTTATCAACACGCCCAATTGGTACCCCGCGGAAATAAACATTAGATCCCACGGTCAGCCCTTTTACCGAACCTTCAAAAAACAATATTGAGGTAAGA
>JAEEQU010000075.1 GCA_016285415.1 Alphaproteobacteria bacterium
GACAGGTGGTATAACTTCTGGAATAGGGAATTTTGGATCGGGTATTGGCAGATAATGGTTAAATATATGGAAATTTTTAATATTAAAAATCTGCTGCGCGTTGTCGCGGTGGTGGCGGTTTGTGCAATGTCGGTGGGGGCGCATGCGTATTCGGGCGGTGATGATGACGATGATTATAATGACTGTCAGTATTTTTCACCGGCATATGCGTTGTGTACGGTGCATTCATATAATGCGGGGATGGCAAAAAGCCCGACCGATGCCAGCCAGGCCGCCGAAATGAATCGTATTATTGCGTTAAAATCAACCGTTATTGCCCAACAGATGAAACAGCAATATGATGTTTTAAATGCAATGGTAAAACGGTTTAAAACACAATTGGAAAAGGCCGTTTTGACCAGCAAGATGGAAGTTCTGACCGGAAATGCATCGGGGTCTTCTTCGTCAGGCGGTTCGTCATCGGCCAACAATAATGGTCTGGCCGAAGCCGAAGATTGCGGTCTGTTGGATAAAGCGAATATTTACGATTGTTTATTACGTAATTTAGGTAAAGTTGAAAAAGCGGCCGACAAGAATATAGGAAACGCAAGAAAACAATTACAAAATGATATGGAAATAGCGCACGACTATAAAATGTGTAATCAAGGTGATAACACAAGTTCATGCCAGGGCGAATCAAAATGTAGGAATATAGGAAATAAACAAGGGCTTGTTAATTGTGTAAAAGCGTTGCGTTATAGTATAAATAATGCGAAAGCAGATTATGAAGATTCGCGTGCAAAAAATCGTAACCCATGGGGCAACTAATAATTTCACCCGCAAAATGCGGGTGTTTTTATGCTAAATTCCTTGACTTTCAAAAAAAATAATAATAGAATACGCGGGCGCGCAAAAGGATTTGTGCGCAGCCGATTGGCGAAAATGATAAACTAAGCTAAAAGGAAACTTAAATGATTGAAAAAAATTGGATGGCTTTGATTAAGCCAAAGAAACTGAATATCATCCCAGATGAACATAATCCGAACCAGGCGACACTGATTGCCGAACCATTGGAAAAGGGTTTTGGTTTGACATTGGGAACCGCGTTGCGTCGTGTTTTGTTGTCATCGCTTCAGGGATGTGCGCCACTGTATGTTAAAATTGATGGTGTTCAACACGAATTTTCAAGTATCCAGGGCATTCACGAAGATGTCGCGGATATCTTATTAAATCTGAAAGGCGTTTATTTCAAGGCCAACAGCGAAGGTCAGCACAAGGCATCTTTGCACGTGTCTGGTCCAGCAGTTGTTAAGGCGGGTATGATTGAATGCAGCAGCGCAATTGAAATCATGAACCCAGATGCAGAAATCTGCACATTGGACAAAGGCGCACAATTTGATATGGAAATCACATTGGGATGTGGTCGTGGTTATGTTCCGGCAACGGCACATGCAGACGGTCTGCCGTTGGGTGTGATTCCGGTTGATTCTATATTCTCGCCAATCTTGAACGTGGCCAGCAATGTTTCAGAAACACGTGTTGGTCAATCAACGGACTTTGATAAATTGGAAATGGTCGTCAAAACAAACGGCAGTGTTACACCCGAAGATGCAATCGCATTTGCGGCGCGTATTTTGACAGACCAATTGACATTGTTCATCAACTTTGAAGATCCGGCACAAATCAGCGCACCAAGCGAAGAAGAAGCCGCAAAAGATGCGTTGCAATTTGATCCAAAATTGTTGAAACGCGTTGATGAATTGGAATTGTCTGTTCGCGCAAACAACTGTTTAAAGAACGACAAAATCAACTGGCTTGGCGAATTGGTCCAAAAGACCGAAGCCGATATGTTGAAAACACCAAACTTTGGTCGTAAATCGCTTAATGAAATCAAGATTCAATTGGAAGCGATGGGACTTGGTTTGGGTATGGAAGTTCCAGGTTGGCCACCAGAAAATATTGCGGAATTGGCCAAAAAGTATGAAGATCCATACAAATAAAGAAATTGACGCGGTTCTGGGGAAAATATCCCTAGGTCGCGTTATGGTGTAAAATCCCACTCGCAGAAGAGCAGGGCGGAAACAAAATAAAGGAGTAACCGATGAGACACCAAAAAGCAGGTCGCACTTTTAATCGCGATACAAATGCTCGCAAGGCCTTATTTATTGGCTTGGCGAAGAACTTAATTGAAAAAGAACAAATCAAAACAACGTTGCCAAAGGCCAAAGATCTGCGCAGTGTCGTGGAAAAATTGGTTACACGTGCAAAAGTTGATACCGTTGCAAATCGTCGCTTGGTTGCGTCTGAATTGGGCAATGCAAGTAGTGCGGCGGTTAAAAAATTATTCACTGTATTGGGCCCACGTTATGCCAAACGCCCAGGCGGTTATACCCGCGTGTTAAAGGCCGGTTTTCGCTATGGTGATGCGGCGCCAATGGCAATAATTGAATTTATTGACCGTGACGTAAATGCCAAGAAACCAGCGGTAAAACCAGAAGTTGCCGCGGCCAAGGCCGAAGAAGCAGTTGCCACAGATGCCGAAGAAACCAAGGCACCAAAGGCGCCAAAGGCAGAAAAAACAACAACAAAGAAAGTTGCAAAAGAGGCGGCACCAAAAGCCACTGCGGCCAAAAAGACCGTTGCGGTTAAACGTCGTGCAACCGGGAAATAATCATCAGTGATTAGTTATTAGTATGCGGGGTAAAATCCCCGCATATTTTTTTTATTTTTATGCTTGGTGTCGCCCTATTTTTGTGATAAAATAATAAAGATAATAGGGGGAATTCCATTGAAAAATATACTGTTTATATTGGCATTTTTAATTGGCGGAATTGATGCGTATGGCGCGACAGCGGCGCGCGGAAGTGCACGTGGAACGGCGTCACACCCCAGTACGCAAACCAATACAACGGGTGCGCCGCGTGCGGCACGTACACCGGCGGCGCGTTCTGCAACTAAACCTGCGTCGGTCAATTCGCGTAGTGCGACAACTGTTGCACCAAAAACAGTTGGCGCACGTAGCGCAAAACCAACGGTTGCGGCGCGTGCGGCAAAGCAAAGTGTTATCAGTTCGGGAACCAAGGTTGCGGCGGCAACACAAAACACGGCTGTGGATGAAGAATGCTGGAATAAATTTAGTGGTTGTATGGATTCTTTCTGTATGTTGGATAATGCCAGTGGTGGTCGCTGTATCTGCAGTGATAAAAATGCTGAATATGATTCAATTTTGGCAGAAATTCAAGATTTAGATAACCAAAGTTATCAAATGGCAACGGTTGGTGTTGAACGTATTGAAATGGGCGATGATGCCGATGCAATTATGAACAAAACCAAAGAAATCACCAGCAGTATTGAAAAAGAGGCCAATGCAAATGCCAGCAAGTCAAAACGCAAATCATTGAATTTAGAATCTTGGAATTCATTGGGCGTAGATTTTGAAGATGAAATGGAAGATATTTTCACTTTGTCGGCCGATGGTACATCATTGGAAAACAAAAAAGGCGATGCATTGTATCGCGCTTCGGTGAAATTGTGCAGTGAACAATTGCCTGCATGCAGCAGTCAATCCAAAATGATGGAATTGATGTATCAGCAACGCATACGTTCTGATTGCAGTGCATATGAAAACAGTTTGCGTCAGCAACGGTTGCAAAGCGCACAAAAATTGGCATCTGCGCAAAGTGCGATGCGCGAAGCCGCGTTGGAACAATATCGTAATGCAAATAAATATGATTTGGGCCAATGCACAATTGAATTTAAAAAATGTATGCAAACGACCGCCGGATGTGGTGATGATTTTACTGGATGTGTAACGCAACAGACAACGCGTGATACATTGTTGGCAAACAAAAGTGATAGCGGTATCAGAACACCAAAGGTAAAGCAAATTAAAGGTGCGTCAACAACCATAGAAATTGCGGCGTGGACATACGATACATTAGAGGCCAAGAAACCATTATGTATGACGGTTACACAACAATGTGTTAATGTAAAAAATCAAGTTTGGGATACATT
>JAEEQU010000076.1 GCA_016285415.1 Alphaproteobacteria bacterium
GCGCCTGACAAAAATTGACCGGGTAAAAGATTATGTTCGGACTTCTGTTAATGTTGCCAAGGCCGAACGACGCGTTGAAAACATCACAAAAATTGAAAGATCTTTAAAGAATATTGCATCTTTGGAAGAAAAACTTACCAAAACCGCCAAGGGAACAAAAAAATATGAACGAATCGCAGAACAATTAAACAAGGCACGCAAAGTTCATGCAGATGATTTGGCAAAAATGGGCAAAGATGCAGACCGACTTGGCGATATCAAAGACCTTGATAAATTAGCAGATATGCGCAAAGCCACCAGCAAAGAAATAGAAGAAACACGCAAGGCAATGCAAAAAATGGCCAAGGAAAATAAAGATGTCGGCGAATATGTTAAAAACTTTGATGCATTAAAAGATGTTAGCAAATACGCAAAAGACCTGCGCGCTTTTAAGAAAGCACGCACCACCGGCAATGTATTTTCGCGCGCATGGCAAGGATTAAAAAATACTCGCAAAACTATGAAGGCAATTCATGGTGGTACCAAGAAATTGGACAAGGCCGCAAAAGTTGCAAGACATGGTATGAAATCTGGGCGTGCACGTGATTGGCTGTTTCATGCGACACGACGCAATATGGCACGTGTTACGCGTGTCACCGAGGATTTGGCCGCATTAAGTTTTGTACTGGGGCTGCTGGGTGATTTTTATGACCGAACCGAAGTGTCCACAGATGAATTTTCAAATGGAATTGAAATGAAACCTTTGGCGTTGCTATCTGCCGATAGCATAGAAGGCCAAGACAATGTTGTTAATTATGGTATGTGGTTAATGTGGGCGGGCAATTCAACATCACCAGAAGACGATGATGCCGCATATCTTCAGGCAATGGATTTTGCACAAAAATTTTACCAAGATTTAAATGAAACCCAGGCCGAAACAGGCAGAGAAGCATGCGATGTTGATATATACGTTGTCCGCCCAATAATTCGTAATCCCGGGGCAGATCACCAGGCATTGTATTGGTTAATTATGAACGATGAACCATGGACAACTGGTGAACTATAATTCGGCGATAAAAAACCTATTGTTTTTTGCATATATTTTTTATATAATAACAATATTGAAGCAAAGGAATATAAGGAGGTAAAAAAATGAGAAAACTTTTCGCCGCCTTGGTTATTATACTTACAACCGCATTGTCTGCCAATGCGTATCATGTTATGTCATCTAAAGAAATGGGCAAGGACGATGCAAGAAACCAAAATATTGTCGTTAAATGCACAACGGATCTTGGCAAAATTTCTAACCAAACATGTTCTTTGCGCCGTTATCTTAAATGCACTGGGACTGGTGTCCGCAAGGTTTGTTCTGGATGGCAGGGCTGGCGCGATTTACGTAACCCAGAAAGACAATATTCTGATTGGCGAACCGCGGCAAGTGCGTGCTGTCGTTCATTGGGTTTACGCTAAATTTTTTACATGATTTATTATCTGTATAATGGTTCATTGGGAACCACGTGGCATCCGTTTTCACGTCTGAATTCTACGCCGTTCAACCATCCAGTTAATACACTGTTTGCATATCGGCGTTGTGAAACATTGATTAAGAATTGTTTACGCACATCCAACCAGTCGTTAAGAATATCACCATTATAATTTTTTGCCGCCGCGACCAATTCGTCATCTATCTTGCAGTTTTTATTTAATCCCAAAAATTCTCTAAACTGCTGTATTGATGTGCACACCCCAGCACCAGCTGCAGATAGAAATAATTCCCCAGAAATCACATCGGGTAATCTTTCAAAATGATATTTGTTCCAAAACCTATCATAATAAACTGTTTCCGCGTCTTTGCGCGTAAGTTTACTAACATCCATGTTCATACATTTGGGGCCCGAACCCAATCCATAACACGTATAACCACATGGATCATTTGGAATTGTACCACAACCGCCTTCTTTGCGAAATAATGTAATCAGCGCTTTTTCAAATGCTGGCGAAACCTGTTCATATTGTCCACTTGTTAATACGGTATTTCTAAACCAACCGCTTCTTGCAGCGGGATAACACGACCCCCCAGTTGTTCTATTATTTACAACAACTGCGCCACCGCCGATTGTCTGCCCAGCGAACGTATTATTCCCAGATGGCGCGCGTGGCGGTATTTGTGTACTTGGTGTTGTTGATGTTGGCGGGGTACTTGGTGTGGCAGATGCGGGTGGATTCGTAGACGACGCATTTGGTACATTTGAACCATTTGGTGTTGGGCTGTTGGGGGATACCCCGTTACATATTGCCCCCCAACTAATAATGCAAGCTGCTATCGACGGTGGCGTTTTGCAACGCACATCATCCAACGGATATTTTTCACAATACGCCGCATCAGACATTGTTCGTGCATCAATATCACGTTGCGACATTAATAATGCCAATTGACGTTCAATAAATTGCTCTTCGCCTTCAACCACAATATCACGGTATGCCTTCATATCTTTAAATGGTTCATACCCCGCGGCCTTAACAGCCATACGGTCATCGCGGCTAAGATCACTAAATGTTTTTGGAAACGCGGTTGGCACGACCCAACCACCCCCAGATTTATTTCCAGGAACTACGCTTGGGAAGTCAACATGTTTCAACACAAAACCATCGCCATGCACCGCATGTATGCCAACCACCGCAATGAATATAAAACACAGGCCAAATTTTCTCATTTCTGGAAAATATTATATCAGATTTTTAAATTAAAACCAAGACAGGAAAATATGAATTTTTATGGTGGATGTGATTGGACTCGAACCAACGACCTCTTCGATGTGAACGAAGCGCTCTAACCAACTGAGCTACACATCCAAATAAAAAAACGGATAACCCGTTTCTGCCCGACACACAAATTTTCAATACTTGCTTGAAATTTTGGTGGTGGGGATAGTGGGACTTGAACCCACACGGTCGCAATGACCAAAGGATTTTAAGTCCTCAGCGTCTACCATTCCGCCATATCCCCAAAAGGACCCTTTTGACCCTAAAAAACTTGGTGGAGCTGATGGGACTCAAACCCACGACCTCTACGATGCGAACGTAGCGCTCTATCAACTGAGCTACAACCCCAAAACTGTCTGCATTGGTGGGCATAAGAAGACTCGAACTTCCAAGGGTCGCCCCACTAGTACCTGAAACTAGCGCGTCTACCAATTCCGCCATATGCCCAAATGCCCATAAAGCGAACATTATGTTAAATCAAAACAGAACATTTTGCAAGCGGAAAATATCACAAAAATGTTAATTATTTATACAAAAATATGCAACTTTTCGCTTGCCCAGGTTTTGCGAATTTTGCTACACTTTTTATCAGAGATGAAGAAAATTCTTATTTTTGGCGCAATTCTGAGCTTTTTGGCGTGCGCGCCCGCGGTGTCCGCGGTGCGTGACAGTGCCAATGTTAACCTGCGCACAAAAACGACAACCGAACGCAATATTTCCCGTTCAAACAATACCGATACTGGTCGCACTGCGACCACGCGCAATGTTGTATCACGCAACGCGACACCAAAAACAACTACACGCGCCGGAACACTGCGCTTTACACCACAACCAACACGTGTGGCAATAACACGTCCCGAACGGCAAATTGGACGCACCGCCACCACGCGCGCCGCGAATTTGCGTACAACAACCGCACGCGAAGCAACCGCAACAACGGTCGCAGAAACACGGACGGGTGCCGCGTATAACAAATGCAAAGACGCATATTTTCAATGCATGGATCAATTCTGCCAATTAAAGAACGATGATTATCGGCGTTGTTCGTGCAGTGCGCGAATTTACAATTTGAAATCTGTTCGCGCCAACATCGGCGAAACCAACAGCAAAATAACCGAATTTACCGAAAATCTTGATGTGGTCGGTTTAACCGCCGCCCAGGCAACCGCAATGCATACCGCATCTGATGGTGAAAATGCGCTTGCGGCGGACACGTCGGCATCCAAGGCATTATTG
>JAEEQU010000077.1 GCA_016285415.1 Alphaproteobacteria bacterium
TTTACCCACCCATCTGCACACCAAGAAACCGCAGAATCAGTGCTATTTTTTGATTTAGTAACACATGCGCGCATAATTTTGTTAACACTTTAACACAACTAATTGATACAACATAATTTTTATATTTTTTTGAACAAATAAAAGACGCGGCATAAACCGCGCCAAAATCATCAAATTTATCCACATTTTATTACATAACTTTGCCTTGGGTTGGATAAAATGTTAATTGAATTTTCTTCCATTTATCATATTCATTTGGTGGCAACATACGTAATGGCTGGCATGTATTTATCGCCGCCCGTATTGTATCCAAAACATATGCAAACGCAGGATCTGTTTCCGCACGCGCCGCAGATTCAAACCAAACATCACCAACCATACCAGTTTTGCGCATTGTTAAATGTGCGACCACGCGCATTCCCGCAATATCAGGCCGCGTGGTGTCAATATTCCAACACCGCGTCATCGCAACACGCAATGCATCAACAACAGATACCGTCAATGTCCGATCCAACGAAAGTACATTACGATTTACCCGAACAACCGTTTTCTTTTTCGGCGCCGGCGTTTCATCTGGCTTTTTTTCTTCGGGTTTTGAATCTTCTTTGTTTTTTTCCTTTGGTTTTTCTTCGGAAATTAACGAAGTAGATTCAATCGGTTGCTTTGATTCTTCGGCCTTGGGCGGTTCTGGTTTAACCTCTGGTTCCGGTTTTTGTTCTTTTTTCTCTATTTCCTTTGGAACATTAGTATTATATAAAATACTTTCATCACCTGAAACACGAACCTGGGACAAATCAATCATCGTTATTTGAATCCGATCAGGCGCAATAAAGCGTTCTGGGAAATCTATGACAACCTCGGTCAAGAATACAATAACCCCAATGGCAACCAAATGCCCCAGAACCGAAAATCCTATGTTTTCCGATGTAAAATTATTTATTTTGGCCATAATTGTCCCTAGTTATCAAGTTTCGTCCGCAACCCAATGCGTTCAAAACCAACTGTCTTTAATTTGCCCATAACCGCCATAACCGCGCCATAATCTGCACGACGGTCGCCATTTATGACAATTGTTAAGTTCGGATTTTCACCGCGCATTGCAACCGCACGCGTGACAACATCGTCCAAGGGTAATTGTGTCGTTCCAATATAATAATTGCCCGATGTATCCACGCTGATTTGCATTGCGTGGTCTGTCCCCGTTAGAACCGTTGTCCCCGCGTTTGGCAAATCTAAATCTATACCGTTTGTCATCATCGGGGTCGTAACCATAAATACCGCCAACAACACCGTCATAACGTCAATCATGGGCGTTAATGATATTGTTGCATCAGAAAATCTGGGACGTGAACGCGACATATTATTTGCCCCCCAATTTTTCGTACAAATCATCGGCTTTTTTGGTGAAAATTTGGTGCGCAATCGCCGCCGGTATCGCCACAATCAGCCCCAACGCCGTTGTTCCCAACGCAATCGCCAACCCCGGCGCAATCACGCCAATACTAACCGATTGGTTTGCGCCAATTGACGCAAAAGAATCCATAACACCCCATACGGTTCCAAACAAACCAATAAATGGCGACACATACGCAACCATCGCCAAAAACCATAAATTTCTGTCGTATGGGCGAATTACTTCGTCTGGTTTTCCCGACAAGTGCGCGCGTTTAGTCCTGTGAAATAATCTGATTTTTTCAACGATTATCGCCCATGACATAACACTGAACACCACCAACACGATGGACGCAATCGCCGTAACAACATCTGATGTAAATAAACTCCACAAAGAAAAACTATTCATTTTTTTATCCTTTTTATTCTTTTAACCCTGCGCAAAGCGCGTCTTTTAATATATCTGGCATACGAACCGGACGCCCGTCGCCATTAAGATACGCCGCTGTACCGGTAAGTATAGCACAAATTTCATTGTTTTTCACGAATTTTTGTTCAACAGATACAGATGCCGCACCAACGGCCGTCACAACCGTTTCTATGACAAATTCATCCGCCAAAAATAATGATCTTATATATTTAATGTGTAATTCACGTATAACCAGACCAACATCCGTTGGAACAGGTCGCGCCACTTTGCCAAGCCACGCCATACGCGCACGTTCTGCGATTTCTATATAGCGTCCATGATACATTATGCCACCCGCATCAGTATCGGCATAGGCGACAGAAAATTTAAACTTATGTATTTGCATTATTTTTCTAACCCCATATGGCGATATCCTGCATCTGTCACAACACGACCACGCGGTGTACGCTGAACAAGTCCCAATTGCATCAAATATGGTTCAATTACATCTTCTATGGTATCCGCAGGTTCCGAAAGAGCCGCCGCCAAGTTATCAATTCCAACCGGACCACCAGCATAATGCCTTATTATCGCATCAAGGTATTCACGATCAACCTGATCAAGACCACTATCGTCAATATGCAATTGAAATAACGTTGTTTTTATCGTGTTGGCGTCAATGGTATCACGGCCCGCCGCCGATGCAAAATCGCGCGCACGCTTTAACAAGCGGTTTGCAATTCGTGGTGTTCCACGAGAACTTTTCGCCAATGCCAACGCACCATCATCATCTATGGTTGTTCCCAAAATTCCGGCACTGCGCCGAATAATCTTGGACAAATCCGCCGGTGAATAAAAACTAAGGCGTAAATCTATACCAAACCTATCGCGTAATGGATTGGATAACAATCCTGTCCGAGTGGTCGCCCCAACCAATGTGAACGGGGGCAGGTCAATTCGCACACTTTTCGCAGACGGCCCTTCGCCCAACATAATATCCAATTTGAAATCTTCCATCGCAGAATAAAGAACTTCCTCAATTGCCGTGGGCAAGCGATGTATTTCGTCTATGAACAACACATCCATCGGTTCCAGTGCGGTCAATATTGCCGCCAAATCGCCCTGTTTAGTAAGCATTGGCGCCGATGTCGCACGAAAATTTGCACCCAATTCATTTGCAACAATGTGTGCCAATGTTGTTTTCCCAAGCCCTGGGGGGCCATATAACAATACATGATCCATTGGTTCACCGCGCGCACGTGCCGCAGATATAAATACAGACAAATTCTGTTTCAACGCATCGTGCCCAATAAAATCAGCCAGTGTCCGCGGACGAATCGTGGCCGCCATTTCATCTGGGACGGTTGGATCAACAAATCTGTCTTGGATAGTTCCTTGCATCTGTATTCCGTTTTATAATAGTTTTGTATCCGCGTTTTCACGACCGACATACGCCTTTAGGTCATTATACATTTGACGTAAATCTGCCGGTGCACCATACGTTGCATCCGCACCACGGATACGTATAGTTTCCAAATTGATTTGTGCCTGTTTCTTAAGCACTTGGGTCAATTGCCCCGCAAAAACCTTGGCATCTTCGGTTTCTTCTGCACCCTGAAGCAACAAACCGCGATTCGGACGTGGCGACAAGAACGCAAAATCAGAAACCGCTGGATCAGGTGATACCAATACAAACCCTGAAATTTCTGGACGACGCATCAGCATTTGTAATACATACCACGCACCCAACTGATTCCCCGCAATCCATATTTTTTCACTGTCTTCATTATGATTTTGTATCCAATCTATAACTGTGGCGATATCCAACATATTATCCGCCGTTGTCCCCAGTGAACCTTCGGAATCACCAACGCCACGATAATTAAACCGCACCACCGAAAAACCGATATCCATAAACGCACGAAACATCGCATAAGACAATCTGTCGTTCATATGATGCTTTTGCCGTGGGTTCCCAGACAACACAACCGCCAATGGCGCCGCCGGGGTTAATGATTTATGATATACCGCATGCAATTTGCCTGCTTCACCAGATATTATGATATCAACTATAACACACACCTTTATAATTAGAATTATATCTATGATAGTTCTTTA
>JAEEQU010000078.1 GCA_016285415.1 Alphaproteobacteria bacterium
TTCCAGGCGTTTTTCCAAACCAATTATCGTTTGTTATATTGATAATTGCATCAGGCGTTTTGCCCTTGGTAATCAGTGAATCAGAAAATATTATTTCGTAACAAACTGCTGGTGCAAAGACGAATTTTTTACCATCCAGATTTAATTTAATAATTTCTGGGCCATCACCTGCGGTTAATTGTCCCGGTGTCGGTATCAGATTTCCAATTGGGCGGTATTCACCAAATGGCACAAGATGTGATTTGTGGTATACATTGGAAACCGTGCCTTCGGCGTCCGCCACAATCATTGAATTATATAAATTTCCATCCTTATAATAATTTGAACCTATGATTATTGGTTTAGATAAAATTCTGGCAACAGACATTATATCTCCAGATGTCATAACAAAGGGATACGCGGTTTCTGGAAATACGGCAAAATCATATTCGCCTTCGGCGGATGCGATTGATGTCATCACCTCAAGATTATAATTTGCGTTTTGCAATGCCGCACTGCGCGAATGTGTTGCCTTTTGTGTTGCACTTTGTCCAGGTTGCACAACGCGAATCAATGGTGCAGATTCTTTACAATTTTGCGAACTAATATTTATATTTTTAACGCCATAAATTACACCGGCCGCGCCAATTCCAACAAACAACAGCATAACGAACCAATTCAATGATTTACGGCGATTTGTTATAATCTCACACAATGACGCAATTAGACCAACAATAACAAATGTTAATCCCAATGCACCATACAAAGACATAGAATTCGCAACGAACATATTTTCAATGGCTATATTTGAAATTGGATTCCATGGAAATCCTGTTAGCAACCATTCACGAAACCATAATACGACCATCCAAACCGTTGCGAACAAAAACGGTCTGCACACCGGATTTGCCCGTATAGACGACATTGCCAAAAACGGCCATCCAAAAATTAAACCACCAACAATTCCTATACCTATGATTCCTGGCACCGTCCAAATTGCCAATTGCTGTGTCAATTCTGGGACGACATAAATACTGTGCAGCACCCACCAAAACATCGCAATTGCATATGCCGCACCAAACGGAAATACACGGAAAAATTTACCAATGCGTGAATGTCCTGGCAAATATTTTATACTTAATAAATATGCACCACCAATACCAATAACGGTCCACCACCACATATAAAATGGCGCAAATCCCAATGAAGCCATCGCACCAAAAACCATATATAATAATGTCCGCCCCAGACCACCACCAAAAAATCTTTTTAACCAGCCAATTGTTTTACCACCCGGGCAACATTCAGCATTGGTACAAATATTTTCATTATCGGCATACGGATTTTTATAACCCAATTTTGTCAGAATATAAATTTCTTTATTTTCCATTTTTACCGCATCTTTGTCTTCTATATGATCATATCCCAACAGATGTAATACGCCATGCACAACCATATGCGCAGTGTGTTCGGCAACACTTATATTCGCCGCGGCCGCTTCTTTTTTTACCGTATCAATAGATATAAATATATCCCCCAATAACAAATCATCACCCAATTCAAACGATAATACATTTGTCGGTTTATCGATATTACGATACTTCTTGTTTATTTTGCGTATTTCTTTGTCGTTAACCAGGGTAATAGAAACCTCAGAATTTTTATACTTTGGTCCAACCGTCGCATTGGCAATTTTATCAAAGTTAATGCTATATTTATTCCAACGTTTATCTTCGGTATTTACATATACGCGCATGACCGTAATCTCCATTGCTGTAATCGGCAAATTTATCATTTGCCAACCAAATATTTATTTAATAAGATAATTATATCACAAATAGAGTAAATAATAAAATGTCTGATACACGACCTTTGGCAGATATAATGCGTCCCAACACAATTGACGATGTTGTGGGGCAACGTGCATTACTTGGCGAAAACGGAATTATTCGCCGTATGGTTGATAATCATAAATTATCAAACCTATTATTGTGGGGGCCACCGGGATGCGGCAAAACCACAATTGCACGCGCATTGGCAAATTCGGTTGATATGGACTTTGTACCGATGTCTGCGGTGTTTTCGGGAACCGCCGACATTAAAAAAACAATGGAGGCCGCACGCACAAATGCCCTTATTGGTCGTGGGACTTTATTGTTTATTGACGAAATTCACCGGTTTAACAAAACACAACAGGACACATTATTACCGTATTTAGAAGATGGCACTGTTGTCTTTATTGGTGCAACAACCGAAAACCCAAGTTTTAATTTGAATAACGCGTTGCTGTCACGGTGTCATATCGGTGTTTTGGAACCATTGGATACTGACGATTTATTAATACTTATTGACCGTGCTGAAAAACACCTTGAGACGAAAATACCATTAAACGCAGATGCAAAAAAACACCTTGCCGAAATATCTGATGGTGATGCGCGTTTTTTATTGAATACAGTGGAATATCTGGTATCGGCCAAATTCAAAAAGAATTTATCACCCGATGAATTGGACAATGTTATCCAAAAACGCGCGCCATTATCTGATAAATCTGGGGACGAACATTATAATATGATTTCCGCGGTTCATAAATCCTTGCGGGCCAGTGACACCGATGCGGCATTGTATTGGGTTGCGCGTATGATGACGGCGGGCCAAGACCCAATGTATATATTCCGTCGTCTTACCCGATTTGCAATGGAAGATATCGGTTTGGCCGATCCAAACGCAATGCAATTGGCACTTGCCGCATGGCAAATTTATGAACGCATGGGCAGTCCCGAAGGCGACATCGCCATGACCGAACTTGTCATATACCTTGGCACCGCACCAAAGAGCATTTCCGCATATAAAGCGCAATCGGCATCGTATGCGGTGGCAAAGCGGACATCTAATTTAATGCCACCCAAAAATATTTTAAATGCACCAACAAAAATGATGAAAAATCTGGGGTATGGCAAAGATTATATATACGACCCCGAAACAGAATCTGGGTGCAGTGGTCAAAACTGTTTCCCTGAAAGTATGGAACGGCAAAGCTTTTACCATCCAATTGAACGTGGATTTGAACGTGAAATTAAAAAACGTTTGGAATATTGGGATGCGATGCGTCGCCGTACGAAACAGGATGATTAAAACAATATATTCACCGATACACCGATGGAAACTTCATCTTCTTCAAATGCGTATTCCATACGTCCGACATATTGTGTCCGACCATATTCACGCACCAATTTTGCGCCAATAGATTCTTCATTAAAATCATGTTTTGTCGCCTTGCGCAGTGCCAAATCGGCACCAAATCGCCATGCGTCTGTTACGCGGAAATAAACCTCTGGAATAAAATCTATGAACGCCATACCATTTGGGTCATCATCAAAAATCCAACTTGATTTTAATGTTCCCGCAAACGTCACCCCATCATATTGACGACCAAATCGCAACCCAACATAATATGTTGAATCTGCAAAATCTGGACGACGCACCTGACGCGAACCACCAAATTTTAATCCCGCCAACAAATCATATATTACATGGGTGCTATTTTCATTTGCGGTTCCGATACGATAAATTGCGCCAACATCTGTACTTGAAAAACCATCTTCATCATGTGCAAAGTCCAATTGATAATGAACCTTGGCACCAATTACAAATCTATCTGCCAAACCATATGAAAAAGATTGTCCAATACGAAGCCCCGTTTCAAAATAATCAAGACCAGTTTGCGATAAAAAGCCACTGCGCGATTGCAAGAACAATGGGTCTGATGTATCGCGGGCCAGTTCCGCCGCACGTGCAGAACCAACTGTCAACAAACCAATCATCATAAAACAAAGAATCTTACGCATTTACAACCCCATAAATAAAATAAAGCCGGCGACGATATAAGTGCCGCCGGCAAATAATTATATTAGAAATAGAATATCACTTGACCCCCAAT
>JAEEQU010000079.1 GCA_016285415.1 Alphaproteobacteria bacterium
ATGGGTCGTTTTTTGAAATGTCTGCGGTGCGGAATGCATCAACATACGCAGTTATCGGACCAGAAACCGCCGAAGAATTGGGAATGCCCAAAAATCCAGTGGGCGAAGTCATACGTGTCCGCAACACACCATTGACGGTTATAGGTGTTACCAAGGCCAAGGGCGATTCTGCCTTGGGATCCCAAGATGATATGATTATTGTACCGATTACAACATTGAAAAAACGTATCGTTGGATCGCGGTTTCCGAATTCGGTTCAAATGATTACGCTTAAATTATATCAAGATGCCGACAATAATATCGCAACCGAACAGATAACCCAATTGTTGCGGCAACGCCATAAATTAAAAGACGATGCGGTGGATGATTTTCAAATTACCGATATGAAACAGGTTATGGAAACAATGAACACAGTTAGCAGTTATTTGACATTGTTGCTGGTCGCGATTGCGGCGGTGTCATTGCTGGTTGGTTCTATTGGAATTATGAATATGATGTTGGTGTCGGTCGCAGAACGCACACGCGAAATTGGTATACGCAAGGCAATTGGTGCCCAAGAAAACACAATTATTATTCAGTTCTTGTCAGAATCTATTTTGATTTCATTTATTGGATCTATGTTCGGATTGATACTGGGGGTTGGTCTGTCCCAAGGGGTAGGGCGTTTTATATTGGGATATAATGTACCGTTCAGTGTTTGGCCGGTAATTGTGTCAATATCGGTTGCGGTGGTGGTCGGGTTGGCATCTGGGGTTATGCCCGCAATAAAGGCCGCAAAATTAAATCCAATTGATAGTTTAAGATATGAATAAAAAAATCTGGTATTTGCCAGATTTTTTTTAATGATGAATAAATTCATTTTTAATTCTTTCCTGGGTCAGATTTTTTACAAATTCATTACCCTTCATTATAATTGTGTCGCCACGTTCGGTAAATGCGGCATCTGTCATGGCGGCAAGGTTGATATCAAATGCCAAAACGCATTCATTAGCGTTCTTATCAACGCATTTCAATTGTACGTAAGTATAACCCCATGATCCTTTTGATACACCTGTAACGCGCAATGTATCAACAAATTGACTTTTTGGTGGCAGATCTACTTGTTTGGGCTCCACAAATTTTATATTTCTTACTTGATTTTCATTAGGTGAAGAACATGCGCTAAATACAAATAATGATACAAATGTAATTAAATGAATCTTTTTCATTTTTATTCCTTTGTTATTGTTGTTTAATAATGTAGCACAAAAAATGAAAATGTCGAGTGTTTTGTTGGGAAAAGCGGGTATAAATGATGCGTTGCATGGAACTATAATATTTTTTTGTTAAAATATTGACAAATGAAAGTATTGTGTTAAAATAATTCTGTTATGAACGATGATACATTAGAAGAATTGTTTGATTTAGATATATTCGCCCAAGATGGTGTCGGGTATGGTGTCTTGCACGAAGAAGCAGGCATGAGTTTGGCATTTGGGGGAATAAAAGATACCGAGGTTGGTCGTATTACAACATTATCCGAGGTGTTTCTTGAATGGTATTTATTTGATTCATCCAAAGAAAAAGATGTTAAAACTTTTTTGGACGATGAAGGTATCCCAGATATTTTTACCGAATAAGATTTTATGGATTTGATGTGTGGCAGTGCATATTTGGATAAATATTTGTTGCAATTTGTCATATTGAAATTGCCGTTTTATATTAAACCAAACCGTATTCAATATTTGAATACACATGCATTACATAAAAACCCAAACGCCCGCATGATAAATCCGCCCCAGGATTTACCCGAAAAAATTCAGGCGCAAATTCAGAAAATAAAAAAAGCCAAACAAGATAAACAGTCGGAATATGCAAAGAAAAACAGAGCCAAAATCAATGCGCGTAAACGTAAACATTGGGCGCAGAACAAGGATAAAATAAATCAAAAAAGACGCGAATATTACGCACAAAATCGTGAAAAAATGTTGGCCCAGAAACATCAATGGTACCACAGTCATCTTGAATTCATGCACGCCTATGACAAAAAACGCCGTACCAGAGATAAGGCGAAGAGGGCCGAATGTCAAAAAAGATCGGTCAGTAAAAAACCAGAGCATTACAAACAATATAAACATACGTGGTACGAAGCAAACAAAGTGGCCCAAAAAGAACAAGATCAGCAACGCCGTTTGAAATATAAAGAACAGGCTGAATCAGCACAAGGGGTTTGTGTGGCATTTCTATTTTTGTTGAATTTGCGAAAAACGAATATGAAAAAATATTTGGAACTTTATACATATCAACAAAAACCCCTGATTCATATGTTGAAAACGTGTCCTGCGTTGCAAAGTATGGATATAAATTTATGCCCATTTTGTAATTCCGATAGTGGACAGAAAGTTGAAGAATGTTGCAATCAAAAGGTATTGGCATTGCCAAATGCAATAAATGAACTTCAAATTATCGCAAATAATCTGCGACAAAGATAAAAATATAGAAAATTTGGCTTGTTGCTAGATTTTTTAATGAACTTTGCTATATTCGGATTAAAACGACAAAAATCAATAAATAACAAGGAACTTGACATCGTATATGGGCATATTTTACTATTCAAAAAGACCGTAATTTACACATTTTTAAATAAAGAAATGCCATGTTAAATATCATTACTTCCATGTCACCAATTGGGTTAGCAAACGATATGCTGGCCAAAGTAAAACAGTGTTGGCTAAATCCATTTGATGCGCCGACCATTATTTTTACAGATTCCAAGACAGAACAATGGTTTAAATTGCATGTATTGAACAATAAACAAAATGTTGTTATGAATCTGCGGACGGCGCGGTTGGAATCTTTTTTATTCGGCATGCTAAAGATGGCCGATAATCAGGCATTGTTGTCGCCAGATATGCTGCGCGATATTATCATGCAAAAACTTTTGTCTGGGGATAATGGGAAACGATATTTAGATAAATTCAAAGACCAAGATAACATCGGAAATTATTTATATGTCGGGGAAAATGGCGATGAAATAAACTATAAACACTTGTTTGATTTTGCCAATGATTTATCAAAACTGTTTATAGAATACGAAATAACGCGTGATGATATAGATGGTCTGTTGGCGGGCGATTGGCAAAAAGATTTGTATAACGATATAATAACAGGGGATGGAATATATCTTAATAATTTAACATATTACACCTGTATTGAATTGGCCAACAAAAATCAAAAAGAAAATGGTGGCAAAATCAAATTTAAATCAGATGAACGGCCTGTATTTGTGTTTGGTTTTTCGGGGCTTGGGCAAAAATATAGAGATTTATTAAAGGAATATGGCAAAAAAGCAAAAATATATGTATATCTGCAAACGGCCAAGGCGGATATTCATGGCGATGTGTCGCAAATTCCCCCAGGTGAAGAAAACAATAACATTTTTCTTAAACATTGGGCGCGGTTTGGCAATATAAATCATAAATTATTCAGGGCTGGTGCAAATGTCACAGAATATAATATAGATACCGAATATAATGAAAATACTACATTGGGGAAAATACAAAATGCTATTGCCCAAGATTACAATGTGGATATGGCCGATTTGCAAAACGATGGTTCTGTTACCATTACCAGTGTGCCATCCATGATAAAAGAATTGGAAATCGTCCATTCTAAAATTTGCAAATTATTAAAGGACAGTGATGCAACATTAAAAGATATTTTGGTGTTGGCCCCAGATATTGATAAATATAAATCGGAAATCGCGACGGTGTTTAATCAGGTTGAAGAACATGACCCCGAAAATACAGAAAACTATCCATTTATCCCAAGCAGTATTGTTGATTTTAGTGGGAAAAATTCATCTGTGCTGGATGCGTTACAGACGTTAT
>JAEEQU010000008.1 GCA_016285415.1 Alphaproteobacteria bacterium
GATAATCTTTGTTCATATTCATTTTCCTTCATACTCAACGAATATAATGAATTTCCCTTTGCACGCTGTTGCAACATATACCCACGTGAATACCCAATTTCATTTGGCGGCAACACAACCCTATATTCCAAAGTTGGAATCAAAGGCACACCCAATATTTGCAATTCTTTGGCTATTCGCATTTCTTGCTGTAATTCTTCTTCTTTGAAACTGCCGTACAGCAACACATATTCATCAAAAACGAAACATTTTTTATTACCGCCGGCTTTGACCTGCTCTCTTTTTTCGGAATTTATAAACTCATCTATTAGCATTTTGCGCCTCTTTTCTTGATATAGTATCACAAACCAAGCATTTGTCCCAGATAAATTTAGAAATCATAGATTATTATGATATAATTATCGGTATAAGAAAGGATATCGTATGCAAATAATAATGAGACCTATGACGGCGGAAGAAGCCTGGGAACATATCTTGGCCAACCATTCTATGTATCATAAAAGTCTTAAAAAATTCGGTTATACCTACAAGAATTTTATTCCGGATGCAGATATCATCAAGGAAATGTTCGAAAAAGAGACTTTGACACCGGCAGATATTGAGAAATATAAAGATGCATTTATAAATAAAATTTATAATGTGGAAAAATTAAAGCACTTAGAGCCAGTATTTGATAGCGGAATCAAAGCAAAATTTGAAAAAGCGGTAAATGACTATTTGGTGCCGCTATTACCATCGTGGAACGCCACTATGCCGAAAAGTTTGGAATTGCAGTGCGGTTATGGATATGGTTCGGGATATTGGCGGCCAGATGATGATCATGCAATTATGTTGTTTCGTGTATCAAGATATCCAGAAAATCCAGAATATATATTCAACATAATGTTTCATGAATTTGTGCATATGTTGATAGAAACGCCGATTATAAGAAAATATCATGTACCCCAAAATTTAAAAGAACGCATAGTTGATATGATTTGTTATGAGTATATCAAGAAACCTGTTCAACCGATGTTCGAGAAATCATTTGCCAATGCATATATAACCCCAGAAACAATAAAAACAGATTTACCTGGTGCTGTTGCAAAAATGATGACCGATTATATGCTGTTGCAACAAAAACAAAATTCCGCGATTCAAAAATAGCGATAAAAAAATGCACCACTTTTGGTGCATTTTTATTTAATCTTGGTTGCGCAGTACGTGCAGTTCCCGAGCCGATTATTATATGGATTTAATAGCTATCGGTCATGAAATACAACTTTTTAAAGATAAATTAGGTTTACCGAATCTGTATTAAATAATTTTATGCAGATATTTCTTCAACAATATTATAAAGTTCTTTGAATTTGTATATAGAAGGACTGTGACCGCTTCCTTTTTCTTCAATTTCTATTATATTTTTTTCTTCTAAACTCCTCAATAAAGAACGTGCGGTGCTTGAATTAATACCGGTTTTTTCTATAAAATCGGTCGTATTAAATTTTATTTGTTTAAAAAGAAAATTCAATACAGGTATACAAAATTGTGTTTTAAGTCCAGATATTTCTAGTTCAGTTTTTTTTCGTATTTCTTGCAAGTGTCTAACTACATTAATAAGCATACTTGTTTGTTGTTCTATAGCATCTACGAAAAAATTAATCCATGTTTGCCAATCATTATCTTTTGATATTTTTTCTAATGAAGATATATATTTGGTTCTGTTTATAGAAAAATAGTAACTAATATAAAAATAGTGGGTTGATAACACATTATATTTTTTTAATAAAATTGGTATAAGAATACGTCCAACCCTACCATTTCCGTCTTCAAAAGGATGAATCAATTCAAAATAGGCATGAATTATAGCGACTTTTATTAATAAATTACCGGAAAAATCAGAATTTATGAATTTTATCAAGTTATTCATATATTCGTCTGTATGTAGATAAGATACTGGTGTATAAGTAATCTTTCCATCATATTTATTTCCAATATAATTTTGTTTTTCTTTATATTTCCCCTTTAATTTATCTCCACCTCGTGAATTGTTTAAAATAATAGCTTGAATATTTTTTATTAAACGATTAGTTATTTCAAAATTATTTTCTTCGGCTTCTTTTATACAATAACCTAAAGCATCTTTGTAGTTTTCTATCTCTGTTACATCTTTTTCTAAACGTTCAGATAAGTTTTTTCCCACCTTATAGTTCAAAATATCTGTTATTGTTGCTATTGTGCCTTCAAGTCTTGAAGACATCACTGATTCTTGATAAAATAGTATACTAGTAAGTATTTCTGGATAAGGTACTATTTCTATCATTCCATCATACTTAGCAAGTTTAAGATTTGCCTCTTTTGTATCTATATTCATATTAATATCGGAAAGAATTTGAGGAAATTCTTTCAAAACAAAATTATTCATATCAACCTCTAATACTGATAAATTATAGGTTGTATTGTAATGCAAGCTAACAAGTTAGTCAACATTAAAATGTAAGCTAAATAATTAGAGTTTGTTTCAATATAAGCTAGAAATTTTGTGATTTTAAGTCCAAAAACAAGTTAATTTTGATAAAAATCCTTGTTTTCTGGTGTTTTTACACAGTTAAATAAGTTTTATTTTAGATGTTTTTTGAGTTATTTTTATACATAATATAAATAATATTGAAAAATTACCTATGTTGTAGTACAATACCCCTTAAAGGGGATACGATGAAACAAACATGGATAAACAAAGTGTTATTTGGTAGTTGTTGGTCTATAATGCTCTGGTTTTTGTTGATAGGGATAGTTTTAGGATTTTTAGTTATGGGGTTTGTTGCAATAGGTCTTCTCCCAACAGAATTTTATAGTGTTAGTAATTTTATTGCTTCTATAACAGGTGCCTCTATGGCTGGTTTATTGTTATTTATGATTCCTCTTTCTATTGTGTGGAATAAAAATAAAGAAGTCAAAACAACGTTGATAAGCTTGGCGGTTGTAGCGAGTTTATTAAATGGTATTTTTAAGGGGTTTGCGATATTATATATACTAATACTTATTGTGAGTATAGTGATAAGCTGTACCACTAAAAAAACAAACTCTAAAAAGTAACCATTGTATACGTGAATATATAAAAAGAGTTAGATTTGTAACGTTTCTAATAAAACTAGTTCAAAAGTGGTGATAAAACGCCACTTTTTTAATTTTAACTTTCGAACTTTACGAAAGTATTAAGAAACAAATAAAAACTTGCCCCGATGGGCAAGTTTTGAAACTTTGGTTGCGCAGTACGTGCAGTTCCCGAGCCGAATTGTTGGAAATTGGGCAAGAGATTGATAAGGTAAAAGATAAAATTAAACTGATTTTATTATAATTTCTTTGACATATAGATAACAACTTCATCATCATTTTTTAAATCTGCGTATGGTTCTAAATTTTTACCTTGCCACCATAACCCCGAACCATCAGGAATAAAACCGCGTTTAACATACATTCTTTGTGCAGCACCATAATCTCGATGTAACCCAACACCCAAGCAAACAGTATCTGCATATTTTCGTGCTATATCTTCTGCTACTTGCATTAAAACATTACCTATACCATGTCTTCTATATTTTGCTAATATACCAAAATCTATTAATTCTGGCCAACCTTTACCAGCAAACAAACCACTTTCCGTATTTGGATACACATTGAAATATCCGGCAACATTACCTTTGTATTCAGCAACCAAAGCGACACATTTGCCTTCAGCAACATGCTTTAAGCGTTGTGTATATTTTTCAACTTTTTGATGTGTCCATCCTTGTAAATGTTCTTCATGTGTAATTATTTCTGGGTCTGTTTCAATCATATCTCTGATAACTATATCGTTTACATTGTAATAAATCATTTTTAAACCTTTTGTTCACAGCGGTATTATACCATAAAAAGTTCAAAAGCAGTATAAAAATAGCAGTTTTCAAAAACACAACTTTTTAACTTTTTGGGGAGATGGATTTCGCGAAAATTTCATTTTCGCGGCAACTGCGGATTTTTGCGTTTCACGCAAACCGGCGTGTTTCCACCCGCCTAATCCTTGTGGTGAACCACCTTCCTCGGCGATTCAATCCACATAACTATTAAAATAAAAAATACACCGCGTGGTGTATTTTTTGTTTTAACTGGTTGCGGGGGATGGATTTGAACCACCGACCTTCATGTTAGAAAAACCGCCCTTTTTGAGACAATTTTAGACCAAAAACATCAAGATGCCTAACACTTTGCTTGGCACTTTTATAAAATAACGTGAATTTTGGAAAAAGTAAACGATTATTTTGTTTTATACACATCACATTTATGGCATAATTGTCGAAGATGTTATGTAGGAGATTAAGTTTTTTATCCGTAATATATCTTGGTGCTTTGGTGCCGGTGTTTGCGCATGCCGATGAAGCCTCTCTGGTCGCCGCATTACAGAAAACATATTCTGCCTGTGTTGGGATTGATGATAGTTTATCCGATTTGAAAAAGATGGCGGGAATCAATACTGCGATAACAGGTGTTGGAACTGGACTTGGTGCCGGTGCAACGATTGTTGGTATTGTAAAGGAATCCACCGACCAAACAATTGATGACTTGTTGCGCGAACTTGCCGAAATGGAAGACGATAAAGATATCCCGACCGAAGAACAAGTTGATAGTTGGTTAAAAGAATACCACGCAAACAAAAACACAAAACAGTCAGAATTCGATAAATTGACACAAAAATCGAAAACACTTGGTAATTGGCGCACAGGTCTACTTGCAGGAAACACCGCGACAAATGTGGCAGGTGCGATTATTGCGGGCAAAAATACGACCGATGGTGATTTACAAAATCAAATTGATAATTGTAAAACTGCAATTAGTGAACTTCGTCGTGCGCGTGGTCGTGCAGGGATTGATGGCGTGGATGTTAGTGAGGCGAACAGTATTATTTCGGCATGCGAAGGTTTTGAAAACGTTGACATTTCCAAGATAAATACCCGTGCCAAAGGTGCCATGATTTCAAGTGCTGTTGGTGCCGCAACTGGACTTAGCGGGACAATAACCAGTGCGGTTGCAAATAGTGACAGTGTTCGTTCACAAAAAAACGCAGATGGCACACGCACGGATAAAGAAAAAAATCTAAATACCGCATCAAATGTTTTGGCGGGTGCGTCAACGGTGGCATCTGGGGTTGCGACGGCATTTAATGCAACGCAAATATCGGCAATTAAAAAAGTTGCCGAAGTTGCCACAAAATGCACGGAGGCATTAAAATGAAACGAATTTTAATTGCCTTTTTATCCGTATTCTTTACCAATGTCGCACTGGCAGACAATTTATTACACATAAATTCAAACATTGTTGGTGATGTAATAAAAAAACATATACCACCAGCGAAACAATTCCAGGCATTATTCGAATACAATCAAATTGTAAAGGAACGCGGTGGAATTACACCCGACGAAATTCGCCGTGTATGTGCTGCGGCGGGTTGGCAAACAGATTTCGCACACGCAATGACGGACGGTGCAAAATGTGATGCATTCGTGGAAGATTTGTTAAAGAATGCTTCGGTCAAATTTTATGAGGTTTGCGGTAAAGATAAATCTGGTGGAAAGTGTATAAATGATTTTCAGGCATTAACCACAAACATGATTCAGGCAACTGGTCTTGCAAAACTGTATGCATACCACAGGGATAAAACGGAAAAGGTTGTTTGCAATAATACCGCGCGTAACGAGACAACAAACAACACATCAACGATTCGTGGCGGAATGAATGCCGGCATGGCACCGACGCCATCAACGACTACACACTATGTTCAGTGCAAATCGTTGGATAAAAATATATTCTATGAATTCAAATTCAACAATACCCGCGGAACAAGTGATTCCACAAATCACCGCAGTTTCAAAACCGGGATTTGTTCTGTATTCGGATATAAATTCCAAAGTGCTACGAAAAAAGATAATCGTGAAAAATCAGGTTGGGATATATGCGACGGTGCAACACAGAATGCATGCGGTATGATAAATAATGCCTTAAATAAAGCACACAGTGGATATTTTGCATCATGGGGACCTTTGGGACGAACACTTTCAACTGGAAAACATGGCAATGTTAACGAAGCAGGTGCGGGTTATGAATTAACTGCATCGCAATTACCATATTGCATTTTGACCGCGAATGCCGGGATAAAGTATGATGGCACAGCGTATGAACGCACCGCGTTTGGATTGGATGGTCGATATTTCCTGTCCAAAGATATTCAAACCCAAGGCACAGCAGAATTGCATGAATATATCAGAAAGTATGTTGTATCACGCGGTATTCAAATCCGGGAATTTTCTTGTGCGGAAACATATGTAACCGTGAAATTGGCGGGTCGGTCAGATTCCGATGATATGATAACCTGCACAATAAACGGTTCAACGGTCGATTTCTTTTTTGATGATTTATCCGAATCAAAATCAACATATATCAAGGGTGCAAAACAAGCGTTGGATTGCATCGTTGCGGGTGGAACATTTACTGGAAAAAAGTGTATTGGTTTGAATAAAGAACAGTGTAACAAGGTTCGCAATGCTAATGCTGTATCATGCCCAGAATGTAAACAAATAAAGTGGAACGAAACAGAACAAATTTGTGAATTGCCCGCATCCGCCAGTGCACAAAATTTGCGTCGTGGATTAACATATGCCGCAATCGTTGGTGGTGCCGCGGCAAGTGTTGTTATAACCGTTGGAACGCTTGGTACTGCAACAGCACCAACCGCCGTAGTGTTAACTGGTCTTGCGGTTGAATTGTTAGGTGCCGGAATTGAATTAAAATCCCAAGTTGCGATAGATAATAAAGCAGATGAGTTTTTTACAAAAGCGAATAATTGTAAAAACACAACATGTGCAGAAAAACTAGTTAAAGAATATTTACAAGCGTTATCAAATCAGCAAAACGACCTAAGTGATACGGAAATCGGTGCAGCGGATAAAGTGTTTGCAGATTTATTTGAAAAGATTCCCGCAAACTCAAAATTTTATAAAGACATCATTGAAAAGGGAATAAATGGACCAACTATTGAGAGTAATAAACGCGGATTTTTTGATGCGAAATCTTGGAATCCTGAACAGATTTGGCGTGCGGTCGGGATTGGATTACAAATAATTCCAACAGTTGCATCCGTTGGGTGGCGAGTAGCAAAGAAATCGGATAAATTGGTAAATTCCACCGCCAAATTGCGTAGCAAATTGGATGATGCCAGCAAGTATATTGACGATGCATTGGGAATTAGGCAGCAAAAAACGATAGGTTTCTTGGACGAGGGGTTTATGCCAAGTATAAAAATGGATGATTTTATAGCAGATTTGGAAAAGGAAGGATATCGGATAGAATATGCTGGTGATCACATGGGTAAAAAAACATATAAGATATTTGCAGATATTGATAACGATGCGGATATAGAACTAGCACAAAGAAGATTATTACAAAGTGCATCAGACAGAGATAAAGATGCTAGATTAGCCGCAGTTGGAATGTATTATGACCCTCGTAGAACAGACTGGTATAACACCTACAAGGAAATAACAACAGAATATTTATTGAATGATCCGGATGTTGTTGCTGCACAAAGAAATTGGGATCAGATGTCAGAGTGGGAAAGATATAAATTTACAAGTCAAACCAATCGAAAAATAAGACGTTTAATAAATGAAGATCCTTTATCTGTATCATATAAACGCCCAGATGCTGGTGCTGCCGCTGCATACGAACCTCAAAGAATGGGAAGTGAGGCAGCTAAACAACTAGAAAAAGGCGTATCCATCGATTATGATACATATTATTTCAACCCAAATACAGATTTTGAAAATTTGCTTGGTGACATAGTTCACGAAAATTATCATTATAGCCAAGACATAGGAAAAGCAGAAACACCTAAATGGTTATTGGACTACAACATAGATAATTATACAAGAAGTGGTTCAGGTTTTATAGGAGAATATAACGTTCAACCTGTAGAAATCGGGGTCAAACCGCTTGGTAGAGGAGTTGCCGAAGTTTTGGGCAAAAGGTATTTTGGTGAAAGGATTGAGGACTTACGTGAAATTGGTATCATGTTGCAAGGTGTAGATGATGTTCCTCTCCAACAATTAGGAGAAAAAATAGTAGAGTTTATTGATACAAAAACCTACCAGAGTTACACAAATTTCAGAAATAGTGTACGAGAAATAAAATTTGATCGAAATACGCCAATAGAGGTAAAAGAATATTTAAATTCTTTCGATAATATGGACTTCTGGGATAAATGTAGAGCGTTAACAGAAAGATAATGGCATAAACCTTGAACGTCGTGCAAAAATATCCTTGTGCACCCGATGTATACCCATTGTCGATGTACCGGACACCCTGTGAAAAAGACTCAACAGTGTCTTTGAATGTTGTATTTGGAAATTTGAACAATTCATCAAAGAAATCTACCAATTGGTAGTTATGGAGAACTCCATATGATGCAACAAATCATTGAACAACGCATGGGAAGCAAAAAACAATAAAAACAAAGGTTACGCTGTTCTAGTGAATCATGAACCCAGCACGGTAATATGACTGTTGTTGCGCTTTGAAACGCATTTGAACATAGAAGGTGTATTTTTCTTACATTGTGTTACGCATAGATTTCGTGTCAAATTCGTGTCTGTATAAAAAAGAATTCTTTTTTATCAAAACGTCGGATTTGTGCGGCATAGAACAATTTTTTCTATCCATGGTCATTGTAGCCCCTGTGTAGCCCAAAGGTTTTTGCGATGGTTTTATATAAACTGTAACCAAACAAAAAACCGCGGATTTCCGCGGTAAATCTTGGTTGCGGGGGATGATTTCGCTCGACACAAGGTGTCTGCGCGCAAATTTGTAGTTATTCAAACTTCGTTAACACTCGTTTTCATATACAAATTTTGAACTGGCAACTATCGTTGCAGATTACAAACCAAACGACCACAAAACAAAATAAATAAAAATGCACCACTTTTGGTGCATTTTTATTTAATCTTGGTTGCGGGGGATGGATTTGAACCACCGACCTTCAGGTTATGAGCCTGACGAGCTACCGGACTGCTCTACCCCGCGATAAACGGCCTAATTATAAATCATATTTTCTTGTTGTCAAACAAAATATGATTTTTAATGCGACATTTCCAAGAATTCAACCATCTTTTGCATCACTGGCAATAAATCAAAATTCTTTGATTTCTTACCTTTGATTATTTCTTCAACATCTATGTATTCTTCCAATTCTTCCGCCGTATACGTGCGTTTTTTCAATGCTAATTCACGCAAATCTGCATACTCGTTTGATGTTCTTTTTGTATTGTGAGTATCCACAAAACCAACACTAACAATTATCAAACCATCTGGACCATCGGCAACCGCCCACACGATACGTTTCGGATCACTGTGATTAGAACTATCTATGCTTTGCACCAGACAGCATCCGCTTTCCTTTTTTACCGTTCCAGATACTGCAACTTTACCTTGTTTAATTATATGTACTGGACCTTGGAACTGCATTTCCAATGGATCAAGGTTTATTTCGTTTATTGCGCGTAATACAGTTTTTACATTCTGTTGCGACGATTTTGTTATATTTTTCAACACCGCCTTGGAAATATATTTTCTGATTTTTATCGGTTCTTTGACCTTAATCGGTTTGCGTTTTTCTATATCCGTTGGCGCAGATACTTCCGGCGCAACAACCTGTTCTTCTGGCTTTGTGGTTTTACGTTCTTCAATAACATTTGAACATTCTTTGGACACCAAATCTAATTGTTCCGCATCTATGCATACAACATTTGCGCCATCATTGCGTCGCATTATTTTCTTTTGAATACCATTTTTACGCTGGTCTGACAGAACACTTTTTATCAAACGTTCCAACGCATCATCACTTAACAATTCAAATGAAGATTTATATTTTTCAACATAGCGGAATATCTGAATAATATCTCTGACATCCAAATGTTCCCCAGAAATTTTATTTTCAATAACCTTTGTTATTGATGCCAGTTTTTCTTTTTGTGTTTTTGGCTGTTCTTTGCCGATATTATCCGCCGAGTGAACAATTTCTGTCAGCACATCTAACAGGTTATTACCCTTGGTATCAAGAACCGTTAAATCTGGGTGTTGGACAATAAAATCCAACGTATTGCGCAGATGCTGTGCATCATGCATAAACTTTTTATTAAGTAATTTTGGTTCAACAATTAATGTTTCCACGCCATTTGGAATAATATCCATCAACACATCAAAATCTGTGACACTAAACGCACAGTTTATTGTACGCGCCAATGGCAAAACAGTATCTTTGGTTAAATAATCTTTTTCCAATCCATGACAATCAAATGTTCCATTAACCTGATACGGAAAAACCTTGATATCTTTGCTGCAAACATAATCGCCAATCACAACAATATGTGGCAAATATGATGGGTCCAATTTAATTTTTTTCAGTTTTGCCGCACTAAAATTTTCCCTGATAACAATATATGCATCTGGGTGATTTAATCGTATATCTTGGCACAATGACGGGAAATTCCAAAATGCACATTCCATATCACGTTCAATTGGTTCGCCGTCATTATTAACAATGGCAATTTTTAATACTTCTTTTTGCTTTATCCCAGACCGTGCATAAATGGCGTTTGTTATAATATCCATTATCGCGCTATCTGTACCCTCTTTAAACAGTAATTTTATAGATGGTGTTTCAACATATTGGTTTGTCTTTTCATCAAAAACATTAAAGGTTACTATTTCTTTGTCCATATCTACCAGGGCTTGATAAACCTCTGCTTGATCAATATCATCTGGGATATTTAATGCGGACATAATGCTTTGTTTATAAGGTTCCATAGTTAAAAGACGGAATAATAATTCTTTCTGTTCATCCGGGACCCCAAGGGAATCAAATAATTCCATCAGAAATAATTGCGGATTTCTTTGATACAAATTGCGACGCGATGCGTTAAATATTTTGGGTATATCGGTCCCCTGACCAGCAATATCTGGAAGTTTCAAATCTTTAAAAATTTCAGACATATCCATGTTTTTTTACCCCATCTTGTTCATTTCTGGTATATAATAATACAAAAATATTAAATTGTCAATTTTTTTATTCTTTAATTTTTTCATATTTTTTATTAAAATACACCCAAGAGAGAGTTTATCTGTGAAATACCTGTTTCAATTTATGATTATTCTGGGATTTGTCTTTTTGGGCGAATTATGTGAATTTTTAATACCACTGCCTATTGCGGGCAGTATTTACGGCCTTTTACTGCTGTTTTTGGCCCTTTGTACAAAGTTAATAAAGTTAGAATGGGTTGCCGATGTCGCCGATTGGTTTCATGGTATAATGGCGTTGTTTTTTGTGGCACCGGCGGTTGCCATCATTGATATTTGGCCGGAAATTTCGGGTATTTGGTATTATTTGGTTCTTTTACTGGTCGTGGCGTATTTTGTAACAATGGTTATAACTGGAAAAACATCGGACTTTTTACTTAAACGCGGAAAAAAATGATAGAAATAATTGCAAATTCAACATATTTTGGCGCGGCAATAACTATTGCGGCGTTTATACTGGCCACAATAATAAACAAAAAATGGCCAAATCCATTTACTACGCCACTATTTTTGGCAACGGTTACTGTGGTTATTATATTGCTATCATTAAATGTTCCGTATGAAAACTATAACCAAAGTGCAAAATACCTTACTTACTTTTTAATGCCGGTCACCGTATGCTTTGCGGTACCAATGTATCGGCAATTACCACTGTTAAAAAAACACATTTGGGCGATATTAACCGCAATGTTTGTTGGTGTAATTGCATCGGTTGTGTCTGTATGTTTGGTTGTGGCATTACTTGGTATGGCCGATATTATTGCGCGTTCTTTGGTATCTATATCTGTAACAACCGCATTAGCAATTGGTATAACACGCAAACTTGGTGGTATGGTTTCTTTGACTGTATCCGCGGTTATTATAACTGGGATACTTGGTGCATCGGTCAGTGATAAATTATGTAAATGGATGAAATTAAATCATCCTATTTCACGCGGGCTGGCTATTGGTAATGCATCACATGCCGCCGGCACAGTCAAAGCAATGGAAATGGGTCACATAGAAGGTTCGTTTAGCAGTTTGGCAATTGTTCTTTCCGGTCTTATGACCGCTGTGTTGGCACCAATTGCGATATGGTTTTATTTTGGTTAATTCGGTGTATACACCAGAATCCGCCACATACATAAATTTATAAGCATACTTTTAATTCGTGATTATCTTCGTTTTGATCAACGCGTTTATTACGAATTTCTTGGGCGGCATTTATTTTTTGTTTTATTAAAATAACATCTGGATGTGATTGAATTTGATAATTCATTTTTTCTATTACTGTATCAAATTCATTGCGTGAATTAACAAACACTGGCATCACAGAATTCGCCGCATTATAAACAGAATCTTTGATATCAGAATTCATATCTTTTATAACAGATAAATATGCATCTATATGTTTTTTTTCATGATTTAGAATCGCACTATACGAACAAGACCCACGCCTGTGTGATTTATCTATTTTAACCAAGAAATCATTATAACCAACATCTGCATCTATTCCCTTTAATACAATACAATATCCAGAATCTTTTTTTATTATATCAACAACCAAATCAAAATCTTGAACCAATGTTGCCAAAACAGTTCCATGTAATTTATCCATTGGTTCATCGGGCTGAATAAAATGATTTTCATGTACAGGGGTTGTTATTTTTACCCGCGGCATTTGTTTATATTCAACACAATCATCTGCAAATACAGAGCAACAACCAAATAATGCTAATAAAATCAAAGCATAATTTTTTAACATATTAAATATCGCCTGCGCCCTGTTTCTTTAGGTATTCTGCAACAAATGACGAACCGTATTGTCTGTATAAATCTTCTGCTAGTAAAACCGATGAACGTCCAGATTCAAACAGGCGCAATAAACTGCCCAAACCGCCAAGTTCCGTATTTAATATAACAGATTCATTATTTACAGGTCGTGACAATAATACCGCACGTTTCAAATTCGGATATGCTTTACCTTGGATAAATGCCATTTCTAATGGATTAAGATTCCAATGTTCATAATCAGCAGCATCTGCCGCAGGATTGCGGAAGAACATAATTGTTTGTGCCTGACCACGAACAACATCACCTATCCCAAGTTTATCCAAAACATTTGCGCGTTGGAACGCAACCATATACGCCTGACGGTTTTTACGGCCTTCCTGTAAACCCGTTATAAAGTTATCGCGAAACATTTTGTTTTCCAACATTGGCGCAGTTTCGTCAATCATAATAAGCGATGGATTTCCACCAGATACCGTTGTGTTATTAATTCTGTGCAATATATATGATATAACCGCTGGTGCCAGTGTTGAATCTTGTAATATATCTGTAAAATCAAATGTTGTTAAACGCGATTGTAAATCCAATGTATCTTCTTCTTCATTAAATATTTCACCATATTGCAACGGATCAACCCACTTTTTAAGTGCACTACGCATATTTCCAGATGATGAAAAACAACTTTCCCACAGATTTTTCAACATTCTATCTTTATCAGATAAATAATCAAAATTCACAGATACCGCACGCGCAATTTCATCCGCAGAATTTGCATCGCCCTGCTCTGAAATCATTGCAAACCAACGACGCAAGAACGCACGATTTGTCACATTATCCGGCATTTTCAATGGATTTAAATGTGTCAAAAATGCGGCGTCTGATTTTTCTTTACCCTGCATAGTTATATATTTTCCACCAACCGCAAGTGTAAATATTTCGGCACCTTTGTTACGATCAAAGAAAAACGCTTTTAATTTTTTATGACGCAATGATTGTGCAATCAAGAACGAGAATAATGTTGTCTTACCACCGCCGGTTGGACCAATTGTTAATGTATGTCCCACCGCCGCCGGTTTATCAGAAACATGGAATTGGAATTGATATGGTGTTCCCTGAGCCGTTGGAAATATAACAAGCGGACCCGAACCCCAATCTGAATTTGAAATTCCGCGCGGTGTACTTGACATTGGAATACTTATTGCGGCGGCACGTGATAACATTTTAAACGTACGCGGGAAAGTATCAAATCCCGGAATCATTGCAAACCAAGAAACTTTTGTAGCAAACTTTTCTTGTATTGGTGACACACCAAAAGATGCGCATATCTTTTTAAATTCATCAACATAATCTTTTAATTCTTCTTGTGTTTTACCAAATATAATAAATAAAGGATAATAATTTACAAGCGTCTGATTTCCAGAAACATTTTCATCCATAACAGATTCTGCGTTTGAAATTTGTTCTTCGGTTGAATCGTTTTCTTTATTTGCAACATTACGGCGTTGACGCAATACAGCATCTACATCGGCGGCGCCCATAATTTTAAAACCGTTCATACAAATCATTTCTGTTTGAATAGTATTTACAGAATCAAAGAAATCTTCATCTAAATAATCTGGCGCGGCACGAAATGATACTAATGAAGAATAATATTCCCTGTCACCACTAATATATTTAACATTGCCATTTGATAAAAATTCAACATCATCAACAGTTGAAAGTTCCGTTATTTTTTCATCACAAACTTCTGGCTCTGGTTTTGTAATTGGCGAAAATATACGTCCAAAAAACTTCGCCATATTGTCGCGTGAATTATTTTTTAATACATTCGGATTATACGGCGCAAGAATAGATTCTATATAATTTCCATATTGATTTAACAAATCACGTGCATTTGGGCCGCTGACCGATAAAACAATATAATAACTATTCAAAAATATACGCAAACCTTGGGAATGCCATTTATCATATATTTTTTGTAAAACCGGTTGATCAAATTCATAATCTGTATTTTCACCAGCCGCATCACGTATTGTAAAAAACCGCAAAATAACATTTGGGTTATGTATTTGATTAAAAATCTGCGCCCGCAAATCCAAGAATTTCGCGCGCTGTTCATCGGTTTGCATACTTGTTTGCACCCCAGATAACTTATAAACACGAATCAAAGAATTATTATCAAGTTCCAATGAATCATCAGTATAAACCGTTTGAAATGGTATATATTCAGAATAATGTTTATAACCAAACTTTGGAAAAACATATTTAACAATTGTCGGAATATACATCATTAAAAGAATAAAAACAAAAATAACAGCCACCACCATGATAGTAAGTGTCATAGTTACAGAAAAACCACCGCCGGCAAAATATTTAAAGAACCCTTCTATCATGCGGACAATCTCCGTGGTATTTTATTCTTCATTAACCGTATTTTTGATACAAGAACCTGTCCTAATTGGGAATCGCGCTTTGTAAATTGTGCAAAAATCATATGCACCAAACAGACAGATATTAAAAAATATAGTGGATTTATATAAGTATTAACAAAATCACCACCAAAAACGCTTAAACCAACAAGAAAAAGTACCATAAAAACCGCGAACTGAACCATAAAATTCAGAATCGCCAGAGTATACGGAACCCCAAACAAAAGCGATGGATTCGCCAAAGCTTTTAATACTTGTTGTCTCATTTTAATGAAAATCCCTCCATGGACAAATCTATTATAACAATTTCAACAATTTTCAACAAGCATAAAAAACAAAAACATAAATTTGTTAAAAATGTTGAAAAAAGTACTATTTTTTAATGCATTTTCAACATCTATACTTTTTCAACAAAACTGATAAAAGCCGCAAAAATACTGTAAAAAATTGTTAAAAACTTTGTTAAAAACGTATTTTCAACAATTTCAACAGACACAACAATAACAACAATTTATAAATATAATATTTGATTTTTGTTAAAAAGTGTTTATAATTGCTTCGCAAAAAGGATAAAAAATGAAGTTTTTAAGTTCTCTACGTGCATGGAAAAAACGTGGAAATATTAAACAGGTTCGCCGTGGAAAACAGGTTGTTCTGATTGATCCTGATAACCCGAAATTCAAGGCAAAACAGGGTTTTAAAAGAAAATAAATCCTATGTTTTTTCGCATATTTTTATACGGTATGCCAATCGGAATACCGTATATTTTTTATTAAAACAGGTCAAAATCGTTAATAAACGCCTCTATCATAGCATCTTTAACCTCGGCTCCAGAAAGACCAGCGATGCGCAAATAATTTTCTATTTTATTATTTGGATGGAAAATATAGGCACTATGGTCGGCAAATTCTGGAACCGATAAAATCCGTTGTGATGGCATAAACCTTATTTTTGCGCTTTTATCTAAAGTATGTCCGGCAAAACGGATATCAGACCGGCAATTTTTACAATTTGGGTTTATTATTGCGACCCCAGATGCAGATGAAAAACTGTTTTTATCACCAATAATTTTTGTTTGTAATAATATTTCAGTATTTGGTGCATCATGTTCCGCGATAATTTTAAGTGATAATTCAGATGAATTTTCACACATGATATGTCCACGAATTTTAGAATTTTTACCGGTGTTTTTGATAAAAATATTCAAAAAGGCCGGTAATTTATTTTTTATATTCACAGTTAAAAATACCGGTTGATCCATAACAGTTATATTTATATTTAATATATTTTCATCTTTTATATCACCAACATATATAATATGAATAGGTAAATCATATTTTTTATCTATAATATCTGTTTCGGCAAGTGTGGAAATTTCCGGATTATAAACCCCATCACAGTAAACAATAGTTTCTGATGGAAATGTTTTTATATTGAATTTGTTCCACATGTATGACATATTACTTATATTATAAAGGATTTTATTATGGGTTTCAATTGTGGAATTGTTGGATTACCAAATGTTGGAAAATCAACATTATTTAATGCGTTGACACAAAGTGCCGCCGCAGACGCGCAAAATTATCCTTTTTGCACCATAGAACCAAATACTGGTCGTGTTGTTGTTCCAGATGAAACATTACATAAATTGGCAGCCGTTGATAATTCGGCAAAAATTATACCGACACAACTTGAAATTGTTGATATTGCCGGCCTTGTGCGTGGCGCATCAAATGGTGAAGGTTTGGGAAATAAATTTCTTGGTAATATTCTAGAAACAGACGCAATAATTCATGTTGTACGTTGTTTTGAAAATGATGATATTGTTCATGTTGATGGTCGTATAGATCCAATTGCAGATATAGATACCATTGAAACCGAACTTATGATGGCAGATTTAGAAAGTTTATCAAAACAGATGAAAAATCTTGAAAAAAAAGCCCATGGACTTGATAAAGAAGCAATAAAATTACTGGCTGATGCGAAAATAATCGCGGAAAATTTAGAAAAATCTGTTCCTGCGCGTGAAAGTGGTATTGAAGCAAAACCGTTTAATTTATTGACCGCAAAACCGGTTATATATGTGTGTAATGTTGAAGAATCTGCCGCGGCAAATGGGAATAAATATTCTGATATGGTTGTCCAGAAGTTTTCAGGAAAAGCCCCAGTTTTAATAATTTCTGGGAAAATAGAAATGGAAATTGCACAAATCGTTGACCCAGATGAAAGGAAAATGTTTTTAAATGACCTTGGGCTTGAACAATCAGGTTTGGAAAAAGTTATAAAAACCGGGTATGAAACACTTGGTCTTCAAACATTTTATACGGTTGGACCAAAGGAAGCACATGCATGGACTATAACGCGTGGTATGACCGCGCCACAGGCGGCTGGGAAAATTCACACGGACTTTGAAAAAGGTTTTATACGTGCAGAAATTATATCACCATCTGATTATATTGCACTGGGTGGCGAAGTCGCGGTCAAAGAAGCCGGTAAAATGCGACTTGTCGGACGTGATTATATAATGCAAGAAGGTGATATTTGTCATTTCTTGTTTAATAATTAAAATATATATTATATGTTAATAAATCCGCTGTAATAGCGGATTTTTATTGACAAATTTAATTTTTATAGTAATTTTTATGCAAAATAAAAGGTTGTATTATGACAAGAAGTCGTAAATTAAAAAAATTAGAAAATCTACAAATTGCTTATTCTTTATTATCTGAACAATGCACTTTGGATGATTTATTAGATCCCAAGGCACATTGGGATATGATAAAAATGTCAGAAAAACAAAAAGAAGAATTTTTAAAATTAAAAAGAATAGAGGTTTTCTGCAGAAACCTTATACCATGTGTTATTGTCGCAGAAGAAAATCTTAATGGTTTAAACACGTATGAAAATGCAGAAATTATCGGTTTAACCAAAGATATGACAGATGAACAAAAAGATATGTTAAAAGATTTATCAAATGATGTTAAATTAAAAAGGTTATTGGCGATTACAAGACGCGGAACATCTATGTTAATACTATTAACTGCAATTAGTAACATGGTATTATGTTTATATAACAAAAATATATATAATAAAATTCATCCAGGTGAAGATTATTTTTTCTGGGGTCTTGTTGTATTATTTGTTAGTTTGTTTTTTATTGATAAAAAGATAAAAAATAATATTTCAAAACAAATGTATTTTATTGCCAAAGGGTATGAAAAATAATCTATTTATCATTTATATCAAGTAGAAGTTCAAGTTTTTCTTGGGCTTCTTTTATTTTTTTATCTATTTCTTTTATTGCATCAGAATTGTTGTTTTTTAAAGCATCCGCAACAAGTTTTTTCCTTTCATTATTCAAATTTTCAAGATATTTTTGTAATTTTAATGATATTAAATACTTTTCTGCAGATTCAAAATCCAGATTCATATTATTTGAAACTGAATCAAAATCAAGATTAAAACTGCTAATAAAATCGCCATAACGTTCCGCCAATTCTGGATATGTGTTAACAATAAACAATAATGTATTTTTTGTTGTTATTTCTATATCTGGAATATCTATATTCTGGCTTTCTGATTTTTTCTTCCATTTATGCCACTCGTTAAATTTACGTGAATCATATTCATGTTCATATTCCGCACGCAGTATTTTATCAGTAATTTTTTCAAGTTGTGATTTTAAGAATTTTTCTGCTTGGGTTTTTCCAGATGGTGTATTTATAAGATAATTTTGATTCGTAATTTTCCATAGAAAATCAACCAATGGCATCGCAGAATTTATAATCTTGTCCATCTCTGTTTTACCAGATTTGCGTAATATTTCATCTGGGTCTTTTCCGCCGGTTACAAACGCAAATCGCACATCAGATGTATCACGTAAAAATGGTAATATAATACCACATGCACGTGCCGCTGCTTTCTGCCCTGCCCCATCACCATCAAAACAGAAAGTTATATTTCTGTTTGCTTTACATAGTATTGCGATATGATCTTCGGTTAATGCGGTTCCCAATGGTGCCACCGTTTCACCA
>JAEEQU010000080.1 GCA_016285415.1 Alphaproteobacteria bacterium
GATCCGTTGATGACCGCGTATTATGGTGAATTAGAATTGGTTGATTGCGGACGACAAGCGGACGACAGCGCAACCAATATTCAACAGGCGATGGATAATTTTGCCGCAAAACCATATGCTTTCTAATAAGATGGATTCATATAAAACTGGATTATTTTCTGAATTTGTTGCGTGCGTGTATTTGATGTTGCGTGGGTTTCGTATCTTGCGTCGCCGTTATACAACGGGTAAGCATACCGGACGCGCGGAAATAGACATTGTTGCAAAACGTGGAAATTTAATTGCGTTCATAGAGGTCAAACACCGCAAAACCATATCTGCGGCATGGAATGCGATTACACCGACACAGATAAAGCGTCTGCGATTGGCGGCGGAAACATTTTTGATTCAAAAAAAGTGGATGGGCAATTCACGATTTGATGTAATTGTTATCCATGGTTGCCACATAGATTGGATAAAAAACGCAATTTAATAATTTAAAAAGCCCCCAACAACAAGTCGGGGGTATTTTTCTTATATGATAACTTTTATATCATTTAATCACAGCGGTTTTAATAATTGTTAAATCTTCCTTTATTCCGTCTATTTTTAACTGCAACTGCCCTATTCCTGTTTCCAAAACCGTGGTACGATTTTCCAATGTTGTCATACGAACCGTTAACCTGTCCAATTCAACCAGCGCATTGTCTTGACGCGCGACCCAATAAATCAGCCCCGCAACAAACGCAATTAAAAACCAACCATTACGCAGGATATCTATGACACCCATTATTCCATTATGTTTTTGCATTTTGCCGCCCCCGTAATATTAAACTTTCAATTTGGTGAACCAATGCACGTGCGCCTTCCAGTGTGCGCAATTCCGCATCTGTTGCGTTTGCACCAAGTGTACGTTCAATAGTTATGCGGCGCAGGTGTGATATTACAATCGCACCTGAATCAGACGAAAATGTTTTGGCATACGCCAATTCTATGTCACGCATTTTGTCCCCCATTATATTATTGTGTTATTTTCTGCGACCATCTGTGCAATTGGTGCAATGTATTTTAATTCGGCATCACCGTGTAATGATATTTTATCAATGACCCCGCGCCGCGACAATATCTGCAACCCGCGGTCGCAAAGTGGCCGTATGAATTCATGCAACAGGCGTCCGTATGTCGCCCCCAGTATGCGCAACATATCCGCATTACGCGCCAATATTTCTGTTGCGGTCATTTCTTTTTCAGACAATAACCCTAGCCTATCCGCCAATAAAGTGTGCCGGATGCGGTCACGCAAATCTTTTAATATTATTTGCGACACATCAAAATTTGCCCCCGTGGCAAGTGGTGTTAAACCGGAACTGCCTACTGCTTTTGGAATAATTGCCCCAGGTGTCAGATTTATATTGTTCAGGTTTATAACCCCGTCATCATCGGCCTGCCATATACCACTGACGGCGATGGTTGCGTTTTTCAATACTAATTCAACAACTTTGTTTGCCGTTTTAATATCGGGTAATGCGCGCAAAATCGGTCCAACACCATATTGTTCCCCCGATGATACGGCCCAACGGAAAATTAAATATGGATTCGTTTCAAATGTTCCACGGGATACAATATTGTTTTCTATATCGCCACCGACATCCAACCACGCGGTAAAATCTGTTCCCACCAAAGATTGAACCAACAACACCGAAAAATCCGAATCTTTCTTTAATTTATCGGCGATTTCACGTGTTGGTGTCCATTCGGGATAACGCGTCATTACATCCGAAATTGAAACGGATGCCGTATGGAAAACAGCATCAGGTAAAACCGCAATGTCTTTCATTGGAATTGCCGTAAATGAAAATGCACTGGATGCACCAATCGGACTTTCTGCCATAAACAAACATGCCGTTCCTAATGTGACCAAATCCATATAGCACTGATGAATTGTCGTATAAAAATTTGAATCATTAAGGTTCGCACGCAATGCCGCCGTTGCAATTTCTGCGTTTGGGGATTCTGGGCTTTCGGGTACCAGATTCAACCACAGTGATTCTGGTGGGGTCAGCAATGAATACATACACGCCGCCAGATTATCTGCCGCGTCCGCCGCCGTTGCGTCAAACAGCATTGCCGTATCATCGTCAGATGTTGGCATCGTATATTTGCGTGCATCTGCCCAACGCTTTAACCATGGTTCACGCGCCGCAATTGCATGCGCATACATTTTCTTTAAATCGTATTTCATATTTTTTCCTTTTCTTTAAATGTTAAATTTTGTGTTTGCCGTATACAGCCCATGTACTATTGGACGCAGGCCAATTGGTTGTGCCGAAATTGCACCCGCAATTGCATCCAAACCGTCATCGTGTTCGGTATTGCCACTTGGTGTCCATGCCAACATTTCCGACATTATCGGGGTTTGGGTTATTCGGCGATGTGCGTACAGACGCCCAGTACTAAGCAGTGGTTCAATTGCATCCAAAATGCGATCTTGTTTATGACGGCTGTTGTTAATTGGGCGAATTTGAATTCTACTTTGGTCATGTGCGATGCTGCTGCGCATAATTTCGGGCAATGCACCACCAATGCCGTTTGTTTCAACCGATATACTGCGCCCATGATGCCTGCGAACAAAATCCAGTACCAAATTGCACTGGTACGAAAGTGGGTATTCTATTTCATCTGGAACGACCATATATAAAATGTCGTGGATAAAAACGCGTTTTGTTTTGTCATCACGATAGACCAACGCGCATACACTGCTGTCAGCATTTTTTCGGCCACTGGATGGGTCCCAGTAAATCGCGACTCCGGTAATTTGATTTTCGCCGATTCTGCATGAATGGATATCAAAATCGCTGTCGTATATTTTAATGCCACCGGGGTCTAATCTGATTTTGTCCGCTGGAACATATTCCAGCATCATTTGCCCTGAAAAGTGCCGTTCACCAACAGTTTCCCGAATTTTTTGTATCTTTGTGATAGGGAAAACTGCGGGCCACACTGGGTTACCATTTGAATCTACTATAGGAATTTTTAATTCATCGTACCCACGCAAAAAAGGGGTTGAAAAAACATTTTTTTCAGATACTATGTTTGACATGGACTTCACTCCCAAAACTTTACCAACGAATATAGAAGCCGAACAGGCCGTTCTTGCCGCGGTTTTAATGAGTAATCGCGCACTGGAACGTATTTCTGACTTTCTGCGGGCCGAAGATTTTTCGCATCCCGCACACCAGGAAATTTACAAATTAGTATCGCGTCTATTTGCGCGTGGCGAACAGTTTGATATTGTCACAATCAAATCTTATTTGGATCAACAGGGCGTACTGGAATCTGTCGGTGGTGTTGATTACCTGACACAATTGGCTGGGGCCAGTGCAACCGTTGTAAATGTTGAACAATATGCGCGCATTGTACACGAAAACGCGTTACGCCGTGATTTGATAAATTTGGGGCAATCTATTACGGATGCCGCATTTGTGGAAGACATTGATAATCCTGTGTCCAGTCAGATAGAAACCGCGGAACAAAAATTGTTCAATTTGGCGACAACTGGCGATACTGGTCATGACGTTGTTCCAATTTCTGCCGCATTGAAAAAGGCCTTACAGGAAACCGAGATTGCATACAAAGCCGATGGGAACCTGTCGGGGTTAACAACGGGACTGACCGATTTGGATCGTGCAATCAGTGGACTGCACAAATCAAACCTTGTTATTATTGCTGGCCGACCAGGTATGGGTAAAACCGCACTTGCCATGAATATCGCGTTTAATGCTGCAAATGCAATTTATTC
>JAEEQU010000081.1 GCA_016285415.1 Alphaproteobacteria bacterium
GTTCCCAGACGAGACCGAAGGTGAACTGGCGCGGCGTCATGCGGTGTTGGTTTCAACGGAAACATTGGCGGATGTCGCAATAAAATTGGAATTGGAAAAATCGTTGCATCACGGTCATGTAACAGGTGGACGCAAACGTCATATGCTTGCCAATACTATGGAGGCGGTCCTTGGGGCGATGTTTTTAGATTCTGGGTTTGATACCGCGCGCGATGTTATTTGGGATATTTGGCGCGAATTGGCGGCCGCAGAAGTTGAGGCACCAAAAGATTCAAAAACAAAATTGCAAGAATTTGTGCAAAAGCACGCAAATGGTTTATTGCCGGTGTATGAATATACCGAACCCGCCGGTGCCGCGCATTGCCCAGTGTTTACGGTCAATGTAACCGCAATGGGACAAAGCGCGTCGGGGCAGGGTTCGTCCAAGAAAGACGCATCTACGGCGGCGGCCGAGGCATTGTTGAAAAAACTTGCAATTTAGCATTTGGGTAATTAAAATTGGGTTAGTTAAAAAATCAAAGGAATAAAAAATGTTTTCAATTTTGTTGGTATTGTTAATTATCGTTGCGGTATTTATGACGGGTATTATTTTGCTTCAGAAATCCGAAGGCAGTGGCATGTCTGGGTCATCGGCGGCATCCATGTTCGGTGGTGCATTAACCGGTGCGGCGGCGGGAAATTTCCTGACAAAATTGACAACATGGTTGGCGGTAATATTCTTTGTATTGTGCGCCGCATTGGCGTTGGTTTCATCAAAATCTGATATTGCAAATCCACAAAATGATGTTCGTGCCGAATTGGTCGCGGGTGATGCGGTTGCAACTGATGCGGCGGCAACAACAGATAACGGGGCGGGTGCAGATGCACAGCAGGTAAAACCAGAAAATAGTGCGGCGGCACAACCGGCGGCAAATGATATCAAGCCGGAACCTGAAAAAGAACCCGCCAAGAAATCAAACAAGAAATAAAAAACGCCCAAACGGGCGTTTTTTATATGCGAATAGAACCATTTTCTTCTTGTAGTTTCTTTTGAAGCTTTGCAATTTCAGTTTTTATATCTTCACGAACACCAATTAAACCACCATTTGCGCGCTCTTCCATTGTTTCTAATTCTAACAATACGGCGCTTCGCAAAGCGGTTTTTTGTAATTCCAAACTTGTATTTTTGGCCTTTAAATCTGCGACCTTTTCGTCGTGTTCCTGTTTTTGTTTGTCCATTTCTTCTTCGTGTTTCTTGGTCATTTCAGCCATCTGCTTATCTTTTTCGGCAATTTGGCGTTGCATTTCTGCTAACTGGGCCTGTAATTTTTCAATTTCAGCATTTTGTTGTTCTACTGTTGCGCTTTGTTCAAGAAGTTGTTCCGCAATAGATTGTTCGGTTTCTCGAACATAATTACGGCCCTGTTCAGCAAATTGGAATATCTTATCCAAATCAAATATCACATCCAATGTGTCAAACATTCCTGCAAGGGTCGCCTTGTATTCACCAGTTGCGCGTTGTATCGCCTCGTTTAAATAGTATCTTAGTTGAGGAATATCTTTTTCAGTTAGTGTTTCCAACGCTTGGGCATTATGGGTCTCTATGGCATTTTCTATTTTTTCTGTAAGTTGATTTATAATATCTTGGAACGCATCAATTTGCATCTTGTGCACCTTGGGAGACATCTGATTCGCATAATCCACGTCGCCCGAGGCAAGCAATCCATATGTAAGCTCTTGTGCGTTTTTACATTTGTCTTCGGTGGTTGCCAATGGATGTGCGGCGATTTCGGCCATAACCGCTTTTCCAAATTCGCCGGTTGCGATACGTCTAATCTCTTTAAGGTACTTATATGATAGTTCCGGATTTTTCAATTTCCCCATTTTAATTCCCTCAAACAGCACCATTAATCTGGTTTGATTTACATCCTTATTGGTTATTCTGTTTTGCGCAATAGATGATAACAGATATAAATTATAGATAAATTCGGATGCTCTTTTACTGCCGTCCAAACTTGCATCAACAAGGGCATTCATCAATTCGCGCCCAACACCGTTACGAATTTCGCGTCTGTATTCGTCGCTGTTACGTCGTATCATGTCAAGGCCTTCTTGGGTTGCCAAACTACCAATATCTGCGGCTGTTAACTCACCAGTCATGCTACGATCGCGTGTCTCATTAAAATATTGTAAAAATTTTTCGGCAAGTTCTTCAAAACTCATATAAAAACTCGTATATTGTGTCTGTTCTGGCATAAATCTCTCCTTTTTTGTTGCAATAATTATATCATAAAAAATGCTCATAAACAAGATTTGTATATGATTGGGGTGCAATTTTTGATTTTATAACAGGCAAAGGGGCGTGTCCAAATAATCGTATGTTGATTATAGTCCTGTTTTGGTGTAGAGTGATTATGATATAACAATGGGGACCAAGATGTATGTAGAAAAAATATTTACTGACGATGAAAAAATTTTGCAGGTCGCACAATTACATTGGGTAACACGGGTTGTCCCAGTTTTATGTTTTATATTGGGGCTTGCAACGCTTGTTGTTGGTATTGGTGTTGGCTTTCTTGCCTTTGCGGTATATTATCACCTTAAAAATAAAACGACAGAAATGGTCGTGACAAACAAACGGGTTATAAACAAGATTGGTATTATATCGGTTCATTTGGGCGAATTGCGTAATATCAAGGTGGAATCAGTTCGCTTGCATCAAAGTGTATGGGGACGTATATTTGGATATGGGAATATTGAATTTACTGGTACTGGAACCACTGCGGTTGTGTTTGAAAAGGTGGCGCAACCCACACAAACAATGTCGCGAATCAAGAAAGTTATTGATCGGACAAAAAACGAGTTATAAAAAACCGACCTAAAAGGTCGGTTTTGAATTTCTGGCGCACCCATTCATTCCCCTTGATAAACAATAAATAAAAAATACACTACGCACCCAGAAGGATTCGCTCGCACGGCACGATGTGTCGGCTGCGCGCAAACCGTGACGATTTGATTGCACTGCGTTTATCAAATCTACTTGTTTTCGAACCCTTCGTTGCTTTGCAACTTGTCGGGTTCAAATCCGTGGGTGGCGCACAGGGATAAAAAAACACGGCTTCAAGCCGTGTTGTTTTATCCTGGCGCACCCAGAAGGATTCGAACCCTCAGTCTTCTGATCCGTAGTCAGACGCTTTATCCAGTTGAGCTATGGGTGCAACGGACACTATTCTATAACAAATATTTTCAATTGCAAGAAAAAAACTTTTTATAATATAATCTGGGCAAAGGGGAAGATAGTGGCATTTATTGTGTGGACCTTGGTCATTTTACTGGCATTGTTTGAAATTTTCCTGTTGATTTCATTGGGGGAACACATATATTCTGTGCGGTTTCGCCACCAATATCCGCCGGTGTCGTGTCGTAACGCGCATGGCCGTGTAATTGTGGATGAAATCACTAAACATTACCCAAATGCCAAAACCGCGGTTGACATTGGCGCGGGATACGGGCGTTTGGCACGTGCAATGGCACATGTGCGTGGGTTAAATGTAATTGCGATTGAAAATATGCGGTTCAGTGTTTTTGTAATGCGGATGCTGAATTTTATATTTCGGGCGCGCAGAATAACCGTGGTCTGTGCGGATGCATTTGAATATATTCCGAATTCAAATAAGAAATTTGATATTGGTGTCGCATATTTAGGGCCAGCGATGAACGTGCGCCTTAAAGAATTGACCAAAAGTTTCCACGTTATTATTACATTGGATGTAGAAATTCCGGGGTTAAAGGCAACAC
>JAEEQU010000009.1 GCA_016285415.1 Alphaproteobacteria bacterium
ATTATATGGTTTTTCTGTTTCTTGCTTTAATCTGGTTAATACCGCGTCTTCGGTTAATCCATTGGTCGTCATACCTGACGCGCCGTATTTGGCACGTTGCGTGCTTAACACTTTTTTTACCAGATTTTGTTTTTCTTGTTCGTTCTGTGCGATTTCAGACAAAAGTTGTTTTTTGGTTTCCTTATTTGCTTTTTTATTGTTCTGATAATTCAACACATCTGTTACATCTGAAATAATCTGTCCCATTTTTATCTCCCTTTGCTTATATTTGATATTTGCCATATATGGTGATACCCAAAACCGCCATCGGCATTGCATCTGTGGTTGATATTTCCCACGGTGCATCTATCATTGGCCGACATGTTCCGATTGTGTTTAAAGAAACATCGCCGGAATACCCGTCTGCACCATCTGCATATATTTCGTTTGGTAATTCTGCACGCCAATTGTTTATAAATATCGTTTTAGAATTATGCACACGTGCCACAATTTTTCTTATTTGAACTTTGTGTGCATTATGCCCCGATGACCGCAGTGGCATACCAACCGCGCGCACCGTATATGTCTTGTTTGTGGCATCCATCATTTCCGAATCTACAAATTGTTCAAGATAGAAACTATCCCCACGTTTTGTAACGACAAATGTATCTGTATCACAAACTGTGACAGAATAGAATTTGCCTTCGGTCGTGTACCGTCCCCATGCAGAAATTCCAATTGAACTATCGCGATTTAATACCGCCATATTTCCATCATTCATCACGACGAATAAACGTTTATTTGTTTTGTTATATGCGATGTCTACTGGCGAATGCATCAAATGTGCCGACATATCACATAAATTGTTCGCGTTATAATTTTGTCCCAATTCATCCAGCGCCAATTCACGAATATCTTTTTTACTTTTGGAAACAAATACCGTCTTGCCTTCTATTTCTTGGGGTGCAAGGTATATGTCAGATGGGCTGCCAACGGAAGTATGCATTTTTATATCAACCGATTCTGGTGTCAGTGGCTTGTTTGAAACCGCCCATTCACCTTCGGATGTTAAAATCTGCAGGTTATCACTGCTGCGCAGAGTGCAAATATGTTGCCGGCGATCAGACAACAGTGTAAAAAAGATTGCTTCGTCATCCAAACCTGTTCCGATATTAAAGTTCATATGCTGGCCCACACATGACATCCATACACCACCTGGCCATGATTTTGCGCCACCAAAAACTAATCTGTTTTGATGAAATGTTATACTGACCGGCCATCCACGACGATAACTAAAAACTGCTTCTTTCCAATCTGTAACTGGATTATCCGGATATGTGAACACCCCATTACACACCGCGATTACATTTTGCGCATCAATATATGATAAAACGGTAAATGTTTTACCCAACAAAGATAATTGACCGTTCACATTATCTTGGGTCCAAAAATCGTGATTCGTTGTTAACTTTTCGCCACCTGTAACATGCGTTACAGTTATGGTTATGTTTTCTGAATCTTCGAATCGTATAAAAGGCATATAAATATTGTCATATGCATCGTTATACGAAAATAGAAATTCCCTTAATTTGAAAACACCATTTTCATACGACAATATTTCTGGCTTGTAATCAGGATGCACAAATATCATCGTTCCAAAACGTTGTGCATATTGTAACAGTGGCAAATCTGCGGCCGCCCATGGTGCAACAAGGTTTTGAACCATTGTGCCATTTTTAAAGATTCGTATTTTTTCGTTCATCAGTGCCAGAACATAATCATTATTTTCTGATAATGAAAACGATATCAAACGCGCATTTGATGTCAGTGTTGCAATCGTTTTCAATCCAGCACGACGCGCAAGACCACCACCAGGAATAACATCCATATTTTCCATATAGGCAAGACCATGTATATTATCACTTGCAAAAAAATTCGGTGATACTTCGCCATTTGCAAACGACGACTGTGTCTTTATAAAATTTCCCATTTTGTCCCCCATATTCCTAAAACCGAATATCTATCAGTGAAAAATTTTCTATTTGTGAATTGATAGATGTCGTACTGTCTATAAACTTGGCGGTTTGCAATTCCGATTCGTACAACGCGGCCAAAGTCCTGAACAGCGTTTGATCCGAAGTAATCGGCATACAAAATTCCATTGCTAATTTTGTTGCAACAAGTGATGCAAAATAACTTGGAAATTTTTCAGGCGACACCCGAACAACCGCCGTAATGGTTGTTTTGGTATCTGGGGAAATGATTTTCCCCTGCATAATTTGACCGTCTGTTTTGGTTATGCGCAAAACATCGGCCGGAATATCAAACGCGCCATCCGTATTTGCGGTTAATTCATAATTGCGACATGCGAATCGCCACGGATGCATCGCAAGTAACGAATCTATGACAACATCTATAAATGTCCGCCCAAGTTTTGCCGCCGCCGTATCTTCTGATAACGATTGAATTGGTTTTTCTCCAAGTTTTAATAATGCCATAGAGCATAAATCTATTTTGGTTAGCATCTTGTCATCCTATGTATTCAAATTAAAATTTGGGCCGGATAAATTCCGGCCCGACAACAATTAATCTAATGCGGCGGTGGTAACAGCACTGTCACCAACGGCGATTTTCTTGATAGATGTTTTATCAGAACCATTGATAATAACGACATCACCTGTGTTCATCAATGTTCTTACCGCATTGAAATAGCCACTGGCGGTTATTGTCGCCATTGTTTCGCTGGCCGCATAATGCCACAATGTAAAACCATTTGCATATGCAATTACCGACAAATTTTTATTCTGAAAAGCCATTGTTTACCCCTTTTGTTTTATTCACCGCATTTAACACGCACGATTCCATCACCATCTATCAGTACGGCACCTTGGGACATACTGTTGCTGATGAAATGCGCGGCACGTTCACCATGCCATGTGATATCGGTTTTAACTTCTTGACCACATGCATGACCGACACTTGATGCATGATAAATAAAGCAATCACGATGCGTTGACGAAGAAAGTGGCAAATCGTTATACATAACCCATGTAATACCCATCCATTTTCTTGTTTCGCCACCGTTTACAAACGGTAAATTTTCCCCGACATAGTCCGCCGAAGAAAATTCGGTTATCCCAAGCAATTCATTCCATTGCTTTACACCGACAACACCGAATCTGCGGCCATCGTCTGGAACATCGTTTTCGTTTAATTTTTCAATTGCATCCAAAATCAATGTTTTGGTCAGACCAGTTGAATAATCGCCAACATACGCGGTCGCTGTATTCATTGCACCAACAATCAGTTCATCTGTTTTACGACCCAACGCATATGCACCCGCAGATGCAACAACACGACGTTCATCAATATTGGTCTTTAATTCATCCAACGCATCAACCCAATCACCCGCATAGTAATCTTGCAAAGTGCATTCAACCGGCGAATGATTCAGATTCATAACAGGCACAATACCATGACGTGATTTCGTACTGGCGGTGCCCTTACCTATTTTTTGAAAAGTTGTAGATGTACCCACAACCCCAGATTTACTGCGAATCGTAGAACGCAGTTTCGTTCCCATTTGTTGATATGCCAAATGGACATCTGCTTCAAATTGTTTTATAAAAACTTGATCTATGGAAACAGACATTGTTTTTCCTTTTGTTAAAATTATTAAACCAAGGCAAAAAACTTTGCCGACAAAATAATTTGCATTTGGTTGTGTCAAATGACGCCACATGTAAATTAAATTGGGTCCACTAAAATGGATTATCCTTATAAAAAAATTCAGTCAGATATGTAAATCTGACTGAAAAATTTTACATAAAAAATGCCCGATTTTACGGGCATTTCATAATATTATTCAATATTATTATTTTTTCTTTGCGCATTTTTTTGCACAAGCTTTTTTAGCAACCGGTTTTTTCGCTGCAACTTTTTTTACCGCAACTTTTTTTGCTGCTGGTTTTTTTGCCGCAACTTTTTTTGCAACTGGTTTCTTTGCTGCAACTTTTTTTGCAACTGGTTTCTTCGCCGCAACTTTTTTCACAGCTGGTTTTTTTGCCGCTGGTTTTTTCGCTGCTGGTTTTTTTGCAGCTGGCTTTTTAGCCGCTGGTTTTTTCGCTGCTGGTTTCTTTGCCGCAGTCTTCAAGAATGTGAATGCCATTCATCTCTCCTTTCATATTTTTTTGGATAGAACAAATTTCTTTTGTTCTTACTTGCATTTTATACGAAAGAAAAAAATTAGTAAAGCAGAAAAGTAATTTTTTATAAAAAAAATTCATCATGAATATAATTTTTTAAATCCATTTTCTATTTTACGCACATATTCTTCATCATGATCACGCCAATATTTTGGATCACGCATCATGTTACGCAAATCTGCATCAGTTAATTTTTTTGTATCTGATGTACCTGTTTCAACACTTGGTTCCATTGATTGCATCATCTTATAAATGCCTTGGATTCCTTGGGGACTGGCGCATAGTTCGTTAAACGCATCGGCGGGTAAAAACTTTTCACCAAATGATTTTATTGCTATACATGCATCACGCATTTTCTCATCCGAACCAAAAAAATTTTTCAGTTCAGATATTGCATTTGATTCTTGGTGAATAGAAATTATTTCAGAAACAATTGGTGATAAAAATTCTTCTGCGATGTCATAAATTTTTTCAACCTGCGAACTTGTTAAACCAATTTTATAAAATTCCTGACGCACATTCTCATTATCCAGCAATTCATTATGCGGATAATCGTCCGCACTTTCTGGAACACCAATCGCGCGGCGAAAGCGGTTTTGCGCTTCTTCGTCAGATTTTTCATCTGGCACTGTTATCATGTTTCCTATTTTCTTTTCCAATTCAGAATATGATTTTATTAACGCGTCACTATTTAATGTTCCATCTTTGTTTAAAAATTTTTCTGGTATATTTTCCATTTCATTTTCCTTTGTTATTGTTTGATTTGTGTAACAAGTAAACACCGCATACCGCAATAATTGCCTGAACTGTGGCATATATATCCGAATCGCCAACAAGATACGCACATAACGCAGATAAAATTCCGACACCGGTCATAATTTGTGTTTTGCGATTCGCAAAAAATCCACCATGAATAAAACTTCCCATGAATAAACCTTTTGTTTATGCATAAAATAAAATATCATCTATATCCGCAATATAACCGCGCGCAACGGCCCATGCTGGCAGCATTTCCGCACGATGAAACATCGTCGCATGATTACATGCATCGGGTAAATTTCCGTGTAACATACGCACGGCAACACGCAGACACATTTGGAAATTACGTTTTGATTTATCAACATATAAATATTGATGTCGTGGTGATTCGTTATTTAACGATTCAAAAATATTTTTATTACGCAACATTATCGCCATATCATGATGATTATTTTTTGTCGCATTTGAAATCATAGATGTTAATGCTTCAACAACACGCAGTGATGTTGCCAATGTTTCGGCATATACGATTCGCGCAATATCATTTGCCAGACAAATCGTCTCGCTTTGTATTTCTGGTATTTCCAATTGCATAAGGTTTCCTTTTGGGCAAAGAAAAACCGCACATGAATGTGCGGCATAAAAAAATTCACACCTACGTGTGAACAGAACTCTTCCTTTTGATGCTTAATAGTATATCATAAAACGCGTAAAAAGTCAAGACATTTATAAAAAATGCCGGTTTTCCGCCACATACATCACATCATAATTTCATCACCATGAACCAATAAATATTCTGGTCCGCGTCTAACCACCAACGCGCCATTGTCATTTACACCGATCAATTCCACCATTTCACCGCGATATTTCACCAATTTATTCAACCCCGCCGCCAATGCCATCCACCGTTTTCGCACAATATCAAAATCCGCCTTGATAAACTTGTCCAAATTTTTAACAAGACGCGACATAACATCTGTGACATCAACATTTGCGTATTCATCAAGACGCGTTGTTTTATATTCTGGAACCGTCGGATTTGTATGAACATTTATTCCAATCCCAATAATAACAAATCGGCCAACATATTCTATTAGCACACCAGATATCTTGGCATGATTAACCAGTATATCATTTGGCCATTTTATTTGTGGGTTAACACCATATGAAATAATAGTTTCCGCAATCGCAACCGCAACCGCATAAGACAAACGCGGATCCCGTTCTGGTGAATTAAATATAAAACTTGCGTACAGGTTACCGTGGTGTGAAACCCATTTACGTCTGTACCGGCCACGACCCGCATATTGTGCCGCCGCAACAATCACCATATGGTCAGACGCGATACCTTGCGCAATCATATCATGCGCATATGACTGCGTGCTGGATATTTTATCAAAAGATATAACTTTATATCCTGCCAATCTTAAACAATCCATTATCATTAATTATAAAATCACGACCAAACAATTTGCGCAGGCCATAAACCGCCGTTTCCACCGTATGTGTTGTCGTAGTTTTTGCATAACCGATTACCATTTTCAATTCTTCAACCGTCATACCACCACTTTGATGCAACTTTACAATAATTTGGGTCTGCAGTGGTGATAATTCCACATGTCGCCCAAAAATCTTTTTAATAATTGCATCACCATCAGATGCGGCAATTATGGCGGTTTTAAGCGCGATTACAGAAATCGGCAATCCCAGTTTCAGCGAATCAAGATTTACATCCGCAAATTTTGCGTCCGAAACCAATATCGCATTAAGATCTGTTACGATTCGTCGCCAATATTCATCAGATGAAAAAATTTGAATTCCTGATAGCATATTTCAAGAATAATCTATTAGATAGCCACTGTCCAACAAAAAAATACCGGCATTCCATAATACTGTCGGCATTTTCAAAAATGAACGTGCACCCCTTAATTCACCCGTTTATCATCCCCATCAATAAATCTGGTAAATTCCTGAATAGATGCCCCCGTAGAAGACAGAATTTTAGAAATACTGTTTGTTGATGGCCATCTGGGCTGTCCTTCTTTGGTCCAACGCTTACTTTTATTAAATGTTGTCGGGTCCAAACCACTGCATCGGGCCAATCCCGAACAAGACATTCCATGCGCCATTGCGAATCGCTCTATTGCGCGCCAAACATCGTCATGTGTCATAAAATCCCCCCTATTTTTTATTACAATAGATATTTTATAGGTTCTAGGCGGGCACAACAACAAGCAGTTTTTCCTAGGAAATCTGGGCTTTTTTGGTGATTTTTGGTTATGTTTTATTGGACTAAAAAATTATTTTGACAAAAACACTTGACAAACGCATTTTGTTGTATTATATTTTCATTTGTCAAAGAGGCAACAATCTTTGATGGGACACAAAAGTGTTCGTGGGGCCCAGAGATTCCAGACTCCCTCCTACATTCTCTCTCCTCTGGACTCTGGACCCCGACACAAGTTTAGAATGCCCATTTCTTTTTCTCCTTTCCTTCCTTTCAGGGCATTCGGAAACACCGCCGGAAACGGCGGTGCTTTTTTTATTTTGTTTGTGTTTTATTTCTTTTGATTAAGCTTTCTACTTCTTTATCAGGCCACAAATAATATCCACCTTCTGTATGATGTGATAACACTGTCAATTTTTCGCAGTCCGATTCTTCGCCTTTTTTTTGATATTGTTTTAACTCTTGGCATTTTTCTTGTGTTTGCGTACAAACCATCGTCAATTCATCGTCATAACTATTCTCATCAAAATCATCATAATAACGTTTATATCCTGCCTTGATATCGCTTATGCACCACGCATCCGTCAAATATGGTGTATAGCACTTTGTGGTATTCACACCAGATTCACCAACAACTTCTATTCTTTCCTGTAAATATGCCTCGCATTCTTGCATTGTATCGGTACATATATCTTGCCAGAACATTCCATGTGGCGCCCAATAGGCAAAGCAAAACTTATCTTTGAATAATTCGTCATACATTTCTTGCGCAGATACTTCTTGTGCGGTCACATCTTGGTTTGCTTTATCATTTTGTTCAGAGCATCCAAAAATCGTCGCAATCACGCAAAGACACAATAACGACATACAAATCTTTTTCATAATAAATACCCCCTGATAAAAATACAATGCCACATTATTACAGAAAAGTTAATTATTTTTCAAATACCACCGCCAATTCCCAATGGGGACTGCCAACAAATTGATCAAATGCGGCAATATCAGTGATTTTATATCCAGCGCGCTCTAATATATCAGCATCGCGTCGCAAAGTCGTTGGATTACATGAAACATATATTACCTTTGGAACGTTTGATTCTGATAGTTCGCGTGTTTGCGCCAACGCACCCGCACGTGGCGGATCCATTACAACCACATCATAATTATTTAGCATTTTTACTGTAAGTGGCTTTTTAAATAAATCACGCTTTACCCCGATACCTTCAATATCAAAGCCATCGGCTTTTAGGGCAAATGTAAAATTTCCAATTCCACAGAACAAATCTGCCACACGATGTGCGCCATCTGTATGACGGACAACAAAATCACGCATTGCCGATTCACTTTCCACCGTTGGTTGCAAAAACGCACCAGATGGATAATCAACAACAAATTCTCCAAACCTTATCTTTGGTGTCTTGGTCTGCACAATAATAGTACCATTCCACGAAACACGAATAAAACTTAACTTTTCAACTGCGTCTTTAAATTCCCGCGAAAAGTATGGAACATTTGATGTTACCGCCAAATCAATTCCATTATCACAACATGTTACCAACGCGGCCCCTGCCCCAATCCATGGCAGTTTTGATAATTTTGGCAATATTTCATTTATTTGTGGAACAAGGTTTGGACATTTCTTTATTGGAACAATGTTTTTTGTTCCATGTTCAAAGAATCCGAATTCACCATCCGCGAAACAAAAATCGGCACGACGACGACAGCCAGACGCCGTCCAGAACGGTTCTTGCGATAATTTCCATTTGCCCAACAGTTTCTTTTTTTCATCGTGATAGTTCTGCGCGGTAAAATCATACTGACAGCCACCACATATTGAAAACAGCGGACATTTGGTCATTAAAACACCTAGAAGTTAATTCTTATCCCAGCACGAACCTGATGTGCGGACGGATCTAATTCTGGCATAATATCAACATTGGGTTTGAACATGTAAATATAGCGATACCCGATATCCAGCGCAAAATATTCACCCAATTCAAAACCTATACCGGCAAGCGCCGCCAACGATACATTCATATCATTTTTGGTTTTAACATCTTCACTGTCGTACCATGTGATACCAGTTCCAACCCCAACATACGGAACGATATGTTGATTATAGTGATAAAGTTCATCTATGCGTGCATCCACAATCGCGTTAAAAAATAGCGTATCCGTATCTATTGTAAACTCATCCCACTTTGCACGTGAATGCATAAAATCTGCCTCTAGACGAAATGTATTAAACAAACGCGCACCAACCAATGCATCAAAACCATATTCTGTTTTTCCACGAGCCAATTCTGTATCTGTGGCATAATCTTGCCACCATGATAAATCGTAGGTTCCGCCGATATAAAATCTGTGTCTTGATGCGAAATCGTCGTTAACAACACCCGCCATCGCAGAAATCGGTAAAAGACACAACAAACTGCCAAGAATTTTTTTCATTATGCGCCCCTTATTAGAAATTTACTCTCATTGTTGCCATGATATTGCTAATGCCATCCAAACCTATGCGTTTTGTATTCCATCCAAATCCATGGCCTAAAAACATTTGATACTGGTATGCGATATCAATACCAATAACATCTGTTAATCTAAAATTCATACCCAATTCTGCACGTGGTGCGATAAGGACAAGGCCATCTGCACCATGCGGTCCAATAAATTCATACTGACCAAAACCAGCCCCCAGTCCAATAAATGGAACAAAATTGCGGCGATATATGGTATCACCAACACGTTTATAACGTGGCGGTATATCAAAATACAGCATGCCGTTTAATGTATGATATCTTGCATGCAAATCTGGGACACCATTAAATTCAAATCTAGATTCTTGGAACGCGACTTCGGTCCGAAAGAACGATGACAGATTCCATCCCAAACCAATTGTCGTATTCCACGATTTCTGCGATTTGAATTTGTCATCACCAACGCGCGCCTTTTTCGTCGCCATACTAAGATTTAATCCGCCACCCATACGCAAATACATTCTGGTTGGTATAAATAATTTTTCTTCGGGTTCTTCAACCACCGCCACCGGTTCGGGTTCATAAGCGATTTCAGGTTCCACCACCCCACATTCCATGCATCCATACATGCCCGCATCCACAATTTCTGTATCTGGGGCCGCTGTGTTTATCCCAGTATTTATAACCGTAACTTCGTTATAATACATGGGATCTGGGCCACTGTTATATTGTACTTGTACAACGGGCAAACCGCGTGTAATTTCATTTTTAAATTCGCTGTCACGTGATGCATTTGCAACAACTGGCAATAAGCATAACGCACCGAATATAGTAAAAGTTTTTTTCATTTTGATTCCACTTTATTATATACCATATAATTGTACCATAAAAACTAACTTGATTCCAGTATGATTTTTGCTTAAAATTAAGGTAGCATGAAGAAAAATAACGATAAAAAAATTGCATTGGTTGCAGGCGCACTTGATTTGCCATTTTATACGCGCGATGCGTTGCGTAGAAATGGGTGGGATGTTTTTGTTGTGGGCCTTAAGAATTTTTATGATGAACGCCTTAAACCCGATATGGTTGTTCGCCTTGGTGGTGGCGGTCGTGCATTGCGCGAATTTAAACGCCGCGGAATAACCAAGATGACATTTGTCGGTGCATTGGGGCATCCAAATCTTTCTGATTTGCGTCCAGATTTATGGACACTTTTCGCATTGTTTCATGTATTGAAAAACCAACGGGGGTATGATTCTATGGCTGTTGCATTTACAAAAACACTTGAACATTCGGGATTCACGGTCATCGCGACCCAGGATATTGCACCAGAACTAACATTTGAACATGCCGGTGTGTTGACTAAAACAAAACCATCGCGCACGGACAAGAAAAACATAGAACATGCCATAGATGTTTCACACACAATTGGTGCCGCAGATATTGGCGCATCGGTGGTGGTGGACAAACAGGTTATCGCGGTAGAGGCCGCCGAAGGCACCGCGAAAATGTTGGAACGTGTCGTTGATATGCGAAAAACGCGCAAAAAAATCGGTGGTGTTTTTGCAAAAATGACCAAACCTGGTCAAGACCTGCGCATAGATATTCCCGCAATTGGTGTTAATACCGTTAATGCGGTTGCGGATGCAAAGTTAAAAGGTATCGTTGTTAATACGAAAACTTGTTTCGTTGTGGATAAACCAAATGTTATAAAAACCGCCAATAAACGCGGAATTTTCATTATGGCTGTTGACCAATAGTCCCTTGACAACCAATATTTTTTGTTTAAAATTCATTCGTCATGATGACAGGGTGTTGTTGTGCACATATTTTGTATTAAATGGGATAAATACGATGAAAGGTAACGAAACAGATTATATTAAATCATATATCAAGAATCAGGTTAATAGCATATTGTTGTATTCTGCTTTTTCAGAAGAAACAATTAACCCATACAAGAAAATTTCAGAACTTATAACTTTCCCAGAAGATGTGAAGCGCATTCGCGAACGTATCAACGAGAAATTTGATTTTGATATTCACCAAGATTTATCCAAACTGACACCTGCCCAATTATATACTATGATTTTCGTTGTGGTGCAGAATTCTGAATCACGCAAAGCAAAAATTTTCAACCAAGCACAAAACCAGGTCCAAGAAGAATCTGCACAAGAAGTGGCACCTGCAACCGCCCAAGTTTATCACGGGAAAAAGTGGAATCGCCGTTCTATCTTTAGTTATATTCTCGGCCATCTTCGTGGCGTATATGGTCGCCCACTTCAACCAAACGAAAAGATTAGAGACCTTATCAACGAAGCATACAGCACTGGCACAGAACCAACTTCATTTATAAATAAACTAAAAGAAATGGAAAGTTTTTTCGGTATAAAAATAGACCAAGAAATGCGTATTTGCAACATTGGTGATGCCGCCGAAAGATCACTTATTGCCCAAGGCAAAGCCGTTGATTCCGAAGCCGAAAAAGAAGCCATGAATCCAATGTGGGCAACAATTCATACCGCATTGTCTATAAATTTCTGGCGCAGCATTATCTCACGCGAACTTGGTGTGCAAATATCTGCATATAAATTATCACACACACGTTCATACGAAGAATTTGAGGCATTGGTCACCGAAGCACAACAAAGAAAGGCCAAGAAACAAGAAGAACCTAAACAGTTCGGTATAAATTATACAGAACAAGAAGCACAAGAAATGGTTCAGAACAAAATTATGCAAAGATTATTCGCATACAAAAACGAAGTTACCCCTTGGGCAAAATTGACTGATATTGGGGCAGATCCTTTGGATATTTTGGATATCTGCACTGAAATTGAAAAATTATTTAATGTGCATTTTGACACAAACGATTTGGCTCGTTTTGGATCAGTTAGCCAAATAACGCCGGCGGGATTAATTAAAATTTTAAAAGATAAATATGGATTTAAACCTGCAACACTGGACGATGCCGTAAAAGTATACGACCAAACCAAACGCGATTTGTATAGTATCCGTCGTACAGACATTACCAAAGGCATATAAATGTAACAAAAATGCCGGAACATTTCCGGCATTTTTAATTTTATGAAATAATAAATTATTTCTTTTGAATATCTACGACTTGGACCTTAAACACAACAGATTTGCCCGCCAGATCTGGAACATAATTTGTTGGGAATGTGATATTAATATCACGTTCTTCGCCTTTTTTGACACCAACCAACTGATCTTCAAATCCAGGAACAAATGCGCCACTGCCCAAAACTAATGGATATGGTTCTGTTGATGTTCCGCCTGGGAATTGAACCCCATCAAGATATCCCGCAAAGTTGATTACAACCGTATCACCATTTTGTGCGGTTACATCACCTGCATCACATCCTGCGCAAAACAGCGCGCCACATAAACCCAAAGTTCCAAAGATTTTTTTCATTTGTTTTTCCTTTTTTGTTGTTTTAGTTGTTAAAAACGCATCTGAACCCATATTCGCGCATCGTCACACCTTCGGCTTCTATACGATAGTCAAAGAACGGTGTTGGACGCGTTGATTCAAATGATGGGTTATCATAAACCAAAACGATGCTGTCGGCGTTACGTCCACAAACACGTTTCATTTCATAATCTGCAACCTTGGCCAAAATGGTGCGGATATCACCATCAACATCCATACCATCGGCATTTTGCATCAACCGCAGACGCATTTCGCGCAGGTCACTATTACCTAGCAGTATTTGAACCCGCACCATTGCGCCCTTGTATTCATGCCAACGTGTTTCCATACGCGATGTACTCCAACGTTTATTCATTTCTTCTTTTTCTTGTTCTGTTTTCGGACGATAAGAATCTATATTTCCGTATTGGTTATCTGCCTGCATGAACGTACTGGTGCGTTCATTGTACAGAGGTGCATCTTCACCACCATTGGCAAAATCATCTGCATTATATGGTTGTTGGTTGTTTGAACATCCTGCAAATGCAAGCATTGCGCATAAAACAAATAAAAATGATTTCTTCATATCTTTCTCTCTTTTTTATGATTCTATCAAATAAACTCTTTTGATTCAAGTGGCGATTTATGATAAAATAAGTTTGATGACAAATATCGTACTTGAATCTTTATTAAAACCGCTATCGGATTTTTATCGTCCGTCTTTCGTTGAAGAAATCGCGATAAATCATGCCGGCGAAGTGTGGATGCGCCTGCATGGTGCACGCGTTCCGTGGGTGGCGTATGATGCACCGATACTTACGAAACAGTATTTGGTTGACCTGATACACACAATCGCAAATATCTATGAACGACCATTTGATCCGATTCATGGGATGCCGGTTGTATATGCCACGTTGCCGGGGAATCATCGTTTCAGTGCAATTGCCGGTCCAAATGTTCAATATGATGAACGCGATGTAACGGGTGGTGTCGCGCTAAATATCCGTGGTGGTGGCGTATCAGAAACATCTTTTGAAAATTATCATCTTAAACGTGGTGAAAAGTTAATGAAGGTTAAACCACGTGAAACGAATCGGCCTGATGATCCATATGACCGTTTAATGTCCGCCATAAATGACGGCAGTCCTATTTTAATCAGTGGTGCAACCGCAACTGGTAAAACAACATTTTTAAATCACATGCTGACACTGATTGATCAAAACAGTCGTGTTATCACCGTAGAAGATGCGCGCGAAGTCATAGTACCACAAAAAAATCGTGTTCACTTTGTATTATCACGAACCGAACAAACCAACGATTTTAATTACGCGCGCCTGTTGGACTTGGTTGTTCGTATGACACCCGATGTTATTATCGGCGGTGAAATTTCAACCGACAATGCGGCAGTTATGTGGGAAATGTTGGGAACAGGACACGAACATTTTTACACCACAATTCATGCCGAAAGTGCCGAAGCAGCGTATGCAGCATTTGCCGACAGAATTTTACATACACAACCCGCATACGACCGCGCAGAATTAATAGAAGAAATGAAAAAGAAAATACGCGTGGTACAATTGTCGCGCGATGGTTCACTGCGCGCCGTGACCGAGGTTGTATAAGAAATTTCAACATTAAATCCAAGGAGTAAAAAATGGTTTACACAGATGTAGAACAAGAACTTAATGTTATAACAGATAATTTAGAAGACGAATTGTACACGGCGGGCGCAATCAGTCCAGAAGGCAAAGTAATTAATGTGAAACTTTTCAATCAAATTATAGACGAAAAAATCACTGAATGTAATGCAATCAGCGCACAGATGGAAGCTTCTGGCAAACGTTTTGATGCAAATTCCGCCAATATAATCGGTGCACGTATAGAATTCCTTAGGGCCATCAAAGATGCACAGTCTTTGAGACCTTTTGCAAAGTCCGAACCCCAACACGAAGACGAAATTATTCAAAACCTTGAAAACCAAAAGAAAACCGATAGATTTTTGAAAGGCAGTAAAATTTTAGGTGCGTTTAAAAGAATCTTTCGTGGAAAGCCCGCACAGAATCATGACCATGGGAAATAAATAATTCACCCGCAAATGCGGGTGTTTTTTTACATAAAATTCTGGGGATTCACATCTATTTTTACACGAACATTTGCGGGGACCGATACACGCGACAGCCACATTTTAACCAATGGTTGTAATGCCGCCCTTTCATCACCCGCCACCAAGAACCGCATACGGAACCAACTACGCACTTGGTAAATCTGTGCCATCACTGGCCCCATAATTTTTGCGCCGTTTATATTTGGAATATTGCTTGCCAAATCATCACAGAATTTTTTTAACACCGCTTCTTTCTTGGCCTCTATTATTATTGCAATCAGTTGTCCAAACGGTGGCATTTTGGCACTGCGCCGCGCATCCATATCACAATGCAAAAATTCATCGCGGTTTCCGGCACAAATTGCGGTTATAACCGGATGTTCGGGTTGATATGTCTGAAGCATCACGCGCCCTGGGGCCTGACCGCGCCCTGCGCGACCGGCGACCTGAAACAATTGTTGAAATGTATGTTCGGCACTGCGAAAATCTGTACCGAATAATCCCATATCGCTATCCACCACGCCCACCAAAGTTAAGTTCGGAAAATGATGCCCTTTGGCCAAAATTTGCGTGCCAATAATTACATCTATTTCACCATTTTCCATTTTTGCGACAAGACGTTCCAACGCCCCACGCGACATCATTGTATCACTGGACACAAGGGCGGTTCGGGCGTCTGGAAATTTTGCATGAATTTCTTCTTCAACCTTTTCCAATCCAACGCCACGCATAGAAACATCATTATTACAGTCAGGACATTTTTCGGGTAGTGTCATTGTACGGCCACATATATGGCAAAGTAATTTACCCAACTTTTTGTGATATGTCATCCCTACCGAACAATCTGGGCATGTTGCCACCCATCCACATTTTTTACATTGGACAATGGGTGCAAAACCACGACGATTTATAAACAGCATAACTTGCTGATGCTTTTCCAAAGTCGTCGCAATTTCATCACACAGTTTTTGCGACAATGCACCGGCGCGCACATCTTCGGTTTTGGAATCAACTTTATATTCCACCGGACGATGTTCACGCAAGTCAATTGTTTCAATTGTTGGTAATTCTGCACCACCATAACGCGACCGCAACACCAGATGCCCAAAACGCCCCAATTCAATATTGTGCATAGTTTCTTCGGACGGTGTTGCACTTGCCAAAATCACCGGAAAATTGGACAGTTTCGCACGCAAAATCGCCATGTCGCGCCCATGATAATTTCCCATATCTTCTTGCTTGTACGAAGAATCATGTTCTTCGTCAACAACAATCAGACCCAAATTTTGCCATGGTAAAAACAGCGCACTGCGTGTCCCAACCAACATTCTTATTTCACCATTCAACACACCGCGCCAAATATCGCGCCGTCGCGCCGCCGTTAAATTACTGTGCCATACAACTGGTGGTGCACCAAATCGTGATTCAAATCTTTTGATAAATTGCGTGGTCAGGGCAATTTCTGGCATCATCAACAACACCGACTTTCCCGCACTATACGCACGCCATGCCGCATCAAAATAAACCTGAGTTTTACCACTGCCTGTGATACCGTCCAGCAAGTTTACTGAAAAACCACCATGCGCAATATCTGCCCCTATTTTATCTGCCGCACTTTGCTGTTCATCATTTAAGGTGATATTTTCCATATCTTTGTAATCGTATGCAAATGATTGAACCACCTTGCGCGATGCGACTGGGGTCAACATTCCGCGTGCAATCATCGTTTTTATCACACCTGCCGAAACGCGTGAAATATTTTGAATATCAGACACAGACATCGGTTCATTGTCATTTAAATCAAACGCATCTATGACCATTTGGCGACTTTCTGTGATTTTCTTTTCGGTATGTTCAAAGTTATACGAATACAGTTGTTCCATGCGTGGCTCATCAAACGCATCGGGAACATTGATTATCAAACGCAACACCGCCCCCGGCGCCATCAGTGTCCAATCAGACATTTTTTTTATCCATTGCAAATCACAAACAGATAATTTTGATGGAAATATTTTACTAACATTTTTTATTTTACTGTCTTCTAAACCACTATCACCAATACCATAGACAACGCCAATGTATGCCCGATTCATAACCGTTACACGCACAAAGGTTCCCAAATCAGCATCCGCGGTTAACCGATAATCATATCCGGCATTAACCACATTTGGCAATAAAACTTTTACAATGGTTCCTGACTTAAACATATCAACAAAATACTTGTTTTTTTTACAGGTTTCAATAATATTTACACCAAGGACATAAAATATGTGGCGCACACTTTTTAATATTCTTTATTTTTTATCGTGTTTTATACCGTATCGCCCATGGCGCGAATGGTTTAGACGCGAAAAACTGTTTGATTATCACGCAAAATTGGTGGCATTGCGAAATGCATTTCCACGCCAAGATTGGCGTCATTTCCGTCTGGCCAAGGGCGGTGGCAGTTTGGTATTCATGACCCCAAACGGCACAATTTACAAGATTCGCAAGTTCCATTTAAAAGATGATTCTGTTACCAAATTCACGCGTGAAAAACGCATCACTGACGCGATTCGTTCGTTATTACCGGTTCGTGTCCCAAACATAAAAATTCATCAAATTGGTATATTTACTGTATACGAAACGAAATTTATTTCGGGGAAAATATTATTAACTATGCCACTGAATCAAATACGTGAACATCGCGCACAAATTGGTGCAGAACTTGGAAACATTATATATATTCTGTTTAATTCTAAACTGCCTGAATTAAATGATTTACGACCAAAGGGTGCCGATAAAAACGACATTGGGCTGACCCATGGTGACATGTGCAGCAATATATTGATTGACCCCAAGACAATGAAAATTACCGGTATCATAGATTGGGAATACGCGAATTTCAGTTCATTGAAACGTGAATTTTTCGGACTTTTCCGTGTGCGCCGTAAAATGCGTCTGACCGATATCGCGCCAGAGGCAATTTGGGAATATTACCGTCTGCGCGATTCCGCCAAGGGAAAAACTTCTAAATAATTTACGCTAATACTAAATCTATATCCACCGTTGTTGGAATATGATTTATTGTCAAATCGGCCGAAAATTGTGTTTTGAACCACGTTCTTTGCCGCTTTGCATATTGATTGGTTTTTGTTATCCAATTTTCTATCGCCGTATCTTTGGAAATATTGCCTTGCAGAAATTCACACAGTTGCTCTGCCCCGATTGCACGACGTGGATCTAAATTATTATCTATTATGTATTGCGCCTCTGCTATTGCGCCGCCAGAAATCATTTCTGGAATACGCGCGGCGATACGATTGTGCAATATATCCAACGGTGGATTTATAAGAATTTTAAATGGTGTCGGCATAATTGCACCGACACGTTTCGCCTTTTGCCATTCGTTTAAATGACGGCCTGTTTCCAAGAATACTTCCAGTGCACGTGCCACGCGTTGTGGGTCGGTCGCAATGCAATCTGGAACTAATTTGCGTGCTGCATCTAAATCGGTTGCCACCATTTCACGCGCACGTTTTCTGTTGTCATCTGATATTTCGGGAATTTCGGCAATACCATTTATTATTCCGTTTATATAATAACCCGTTCCACCAACAAAAATCGGCACATATCCATGTGCAATCACATAATCGTATTGTTCGCGTGCCATTTTGATATAGTCCGCAACACTGATTTGTTCATCTAATGTCAAAATAGAAAAAAGCCGATACGGTACACCATCTATTTCATCTGAAAATTCGCGGTTTGCGAACGGACTTGCCGATATATTTTCAATTGCCTGATAAATTTGGACACTGTCACAATTTATAATTGCACCATGAATCGCCCGCGCCAATTTATGCGCGAAACTTGATTTGCCTGATGCGGTTGGTCCAGTAATGATATACGCTTTCGGTTGTTCCATGTTTTTGGTTATACCGCACTATTTTTGAAATTCAAG
>JAEEQU010000082.1 GCA_016285415.1 Alphaproteobacteria bacterium
AAAAATGTATGCAAACAACCGCCGGATGTGGTGATGATTTTACTGGATGCGTAACGCAACAGACAACGCGTGATACATTGTTGGCAAACAAAAGTGATAGCGGTATCAGAACACCAAAGGTAAAGCAAATTAAGGGTGCGTCAACAACCATAGAAATTGCGGCGTGGACATACGATACATTGGAGGCCAAGAAACCATTATGTATGACGGTTACACAACAATGTGTTAATGTAAAAAATCAAGTTTGGGATACATTCCTGCGCGAAGTTGCACCGCAATTAAAAACCGCGGAGTTAACAGCGGAATCTAATTTGCGTACGTCATGTATTTCAACAATATCTGACTGTTTCCAAAAGGCATGTAAAGATAACATTGACCCGAATAATCCAGATGGTTCGTATGATATGTGTTTGACACGTCCGGAAACAATGCGTGCGTTCTGTAAAGTGCAAATTGATCCGTGCGAAGCGGCCGAACCAAAAATTATGGATTATGTTAGTGCGCGTTTGTTATCTATGCGTGTTGATTCATGTACCAAAGATTTCAAAGAATGTTTGCAATCCGAAGATCGTTGCGGCCCAGATTATACACAATGTATTGGTCTGCATATGGATTCCATTATTGATTTGTGCCCAAGGGATAAATTGGTGTCATGCCAATATGACAAAGGGGATCTTGGGGGAGGATACACCAAACAGAATATCAAGAGCGAGAGCGAGATAAGAACCGAACTTGAAACTATTGCACGGGGTATATTCCTGAACATTGATAATAATTTGTTAAGTACATGTCAAAAGGCCGCACAGACCAAGGTATTAGAGGTCTGCGGCAGTTTAACAAATTGTGATGAAGCATTTGGAGATAATACTGTAATTGGAACAGATTCTTTGGTGACATACAAACAAGGTGATAAAATAATCATTGATGGTTTGATGGATTTCGGATTGTTGAAAAGTTCAGAGACAGCAACGAATGGAAAATATAAATTAACTCCTACAGATGGATATTATAATTGGGAAAACAGTGAATGGAATGGGGTGGATTCAGCAACAAAACAAAGAATCCAAGCCGCAATACAGGCAGTGGAAAATGTTGTAAATCAAAAATTAGACTCAATTGCCACGGATCCAACCATAGATATGTGCATCAATGGACGCTCTAAGCAGTGGAATCGCGGTACGAATGACACCGATAGAGAAAAAGCGCGTTTCCCGAATTTATTAGATTCGTATTCAAAAATGATATTCAGTGCCGGATTAGACAAGGCGTATATAAATTATCGTGCAAAATATGATGAATTCGTGGGCAAAGCCGTTGAAGAACAAAGTGATGATATCAAGGCCGCAACATGTGCCGCCATGGCATACAAGGCGGGATCACCTATATGTACGCAGTATAATACAGATGGGGTGTGCGCAAAATATAAATCGGCATCAGAATTAACGGACATATTTGATGAGAATATGGGTGAATCCGGATTAAAAGCTGGAAGATATGTTATTTATGCTGCCAAACTTAGTAATAAATTAGATGCGTTGGCCAACGCCAAAAGTGAATTTGTTCAAACAGATGGCAATGGCAATATGATGGGATTAATTACGATCATGTCAACCTATAGCCCGGGTACCAACATTTGTACATTAAAGACCACAACAACAATGTGCAAGGATGTGGAAACAATTATTACCACAGATACGGATGACTGTGGTGGTGGTGGTGTTGTTGGTATCGGTGGTGGTTGTGGCCAGGGTGGTATCCAGGTCCTTGGTGGATATGGACATACGACAACCACACAAAATTACCAAGGTATATATTGTTCATCGTATGGCGAACCGGTCGAAACGGTTACGGAAATCAAGATGTAATATGTTAACCAATATAAAAATAAATGCCGGCACCCCCGCCGGCGTTTTCATTAGTGTAAATGGTTAGTGTTAGTTGTAAGTGATTAGTGTTAGTACTTGTCATCATGAATTTAATTTAGACCCCAAATAAATAGATTTGTTTGCGCGGGTGAATACAAATTTGCATTAGCACTGTTGCACTGCGTACGAGTATATAAACAAGATTGCGAATTAAGTCCGCAATGAAAATAATATCAGGATGTTTGACGGAATCCTGAATCAAGTTCAATATGACAAGTCGCATGATGTATGGCAAGATTCTAACTTACGTCGTAATGACGAATAAGAAATCGCCGCTTACTAAAATTACTTATAACTAACACTAATCACTGGCCACTAATAACTAATCAATAGCACAAAAAAACGTCGCCCAGATGGACGACGTTGGGACACCATGCGAAACTTTGTTTAGCGATCATCAGGATGGTTTGGATTAACCTGTTCATGTTCAGAACATGTCGCGGTATCCAAATACAACTTCGCTTTCTGCTTGTTTATTTTGCATTCGTGCTTTTGTTGATTATATTGACACGCATTTGCAACCTGCATAGATTTCGGTGTGTATATAACCTTGGCGGTATTGCATTCTGCGGGGCGCGTTATCGCGGCACACGCATTTTGCCATTCGTCACAGGTGCGAACGTTTGGATTCTGGGGAACCGGTGTATCCGGATCTGGTTGTGTCAAACATTCGCCGTTGGCCTGGGCCACAGATACGTTTGCGATACAGGCACTGCCCGAAGGGGTGCACGCGTTTTGAACCAAAGTCGTGCTGGACAAATTGCCCGGACGATAATTGAACTGTGCTGCGCGACATTCATTCAAATCAGTGTACAACGCGCATGTCAATCCCCAGTTTTCGCAGTTTGTAACAACCGCAGTCGGTGCAACATTTGCTGGCAAATTCAACGCCCATTTCACATAGAAATCGCGCAGACGATCAATCGTATATGATTTACCAAATCCAACCTTGGCAAGTCCATCCGCAACGCGGCAATTAATATTGTTGCGTTCTACGAATGCCGTAATCGCCGTCGCGGTTCCACCGGCCGCCGCACCAATACCCGCGCCAATTAACGTGGTCTTTAGACGATTTGATTCTTGGCCATTTAATATATCCAATGAATTGAATACCTTGGTTAATACTGCCAATTCAGCATTGAAATCTTCACGTGATATACAGTCTTTGCCGTGACCCTTGCAATATACGCCGGTTCCGTCACGACGCGCCAAATTCAATGCGCGGAACGTGCAGTATTCAAGTGCTTCTTGGATTTGCGCTGAATACTGTTGTGCTAAATCACGGAACGGTGCCTGAATGGCTTCAAGAATCTGGCTAAACTGCGCTTCGGATATATTGCATGAATCGGTCTTGCATTGTGAACGCAGATGTTTGCTGATAATGTCTATATCAAATTCTGCGTTTATTTCAACGACTACTTGATTCTTGCTTTCGCATGTTTTAACCGCTTCTTTACCCATTTGCCATGTGTCATACAGGTCAATGATTTCTTGGCATTGTGCCTGAGTCATGGTTTTGTCTGTGGTTGAAATCGGTGTTTCAATGAACTGATTCAGTGTGCCGGTTTGACGGTTGTTCTGAATTTGACTTAACAATTCATCGCGCATTGATTTGACCGAGCAATCAAATTTACGATCACCGTGGCCAGCCAATGCACCAACACCCGCGCCAACTAATGTCCCGCCACCAATACCAACAACCGCGGTTGTTTTCGTATTGTTCATCAGCGAGAAACCAAACAAATCTTTGTTACAGGTAAATGATGAACCTGCCGCTTGCCACACTTCCGCCGGGTCTTCGTTACCGACCATGCCGAACAACCAACTGTTCTTAATAG
>JAEEQU010000083.1 GCA_016285415.1 Alphaproteobacteria bacterium
TGATAACAATGAAAGAACGTCTGGATAGATATAATCGTACGCGTACCGATATGCTAAACGCGGTAAGCCATGATTTAAAATCGCCACTGGCCCGTATGCGTCTTGCAATTGAAACGGGTGACGCAGATAAAGATGTTTTGTTATCTGACATAGACAGAATGTCCGAAATGATAAATGGTTATTTGTCGTTTGCACGCGGTGAAATTCCAGAAATTGAACAATTAACAGAATTGCCGCCAATGCTTATTCGTATCGCACGCGATGCGGCACCGGACAAGGAAATTATTACCGAATTTCCAGAAAATCCTGTTCAATTTTATGCTCGTCCAATGGCATTGGCGCGCGCATTTGGAAATATCATAGAAAATGCTGCACGTTATACCAAGACAACAATTAAATTAACAGAAATGGACAGTATAGATGAAACAACCATCTTAATAGAAGACGATGGTCCAGGTATCCCAGATGACAAGAAAGCCGATGCGTTACGGCCATTTGTCCGTCTGGACGATGCACGCGCATCAGATACTGGTGGAACAGGGCTGGGGTTGTCCATTGCAAAAACAACTATTGAAAATCATGGTGGCCAATTATTCTTGGAAAACAGTGAACTTGGTGGATTACGCGTTCGCATTGTTTTACCAATTTAAGTTTTAGTGGAGTAAGAAATGAACCTTTATAAATATATATCAGAAAAATTAAACAGCACACTTGGATTTGAAGTAAAGTTAGAAGTGCCACGCAATCGTGAATTTGGCGATTTTTCTACAAACGCCGCGATGGTCATGGCAAAAAGCGCCGGCAAAAACCCACGCGAATTGGCAGGCGAAATTATGGAAAAAATATCCAAATTAGATTTTGTAGAATCTGCATCTATCGCTGGACCGGGATTCATAAACATATTTGTAAAAAATGAATTTTTATGGGATGCCGTCCAAACATCTGCGAATCTAACACAAACCACGACACCAATGGTCATAGATATGGATTATGGCGCATATAATGTTGCAAAATCGTTGCACATTGGTCATATGCGGACGTCTATTGTGGGGGATGTTCTATACCGTTTGGGACGCGCGATTGGTCATAAAATGATTTCTTATAATCATATCGGAGATTGGGGACGACCGATGGGGCTGGTAATCGCGTGGATTGAAAAACTGCATCCAGATTGGCCGTTTTTCCAGAACAACTTTGACCCAAAGGGTGATTATTCATCGTATACAATTGACCCACGCGAATTGGATACCTATTATCCGAAATCCAGCGCATACGCCAAAGAAAATGACGAATTTATGTTGCATGCACAGGTTATTACCGCCGAATTACAACATGGTAATCCAGGATACACGGCATTATACAACATATTCTTGCCCATTGCATTGGCATCTATGGATAGAACAATTAAATCATTAAACATTGTACCTTTTGATAATGATTTGGGTGAACGTAATGCGGCAAAATATACTGACGTTGTTGAAAAAATACTGCGTGATAAAAATCTAATTGAACAAAGTGACGGCGCCGAAGTTGTCATTGTTAAACGTGATGATGATAAAAAACCTATGCCACCAGTAATGTTCTATAATTCACGTGGGGCGGTGACGTATGATGCCACGGACATTATGGCATTGTATTATCGTAAAAAGACCGATAATCCAGATAAAGTTATATATTTGACAGACAAACGGCAATCATTACATTTTGAACAATTGTTCCGCGTGGCCGAATTGTTACAAATGTTTCCGGCCGACGCATTGGAACACATTGGCTATGGAACATTAAATGGCCCAGACAACAAACCTTTTAAAACTCGTGATGGTAATGTTGCCGAATTAAACGACATTATTGAAATGGTGCAAACTGCGGCACGTGACAGAATCAAAGAATCAGGGAAAACACTTGATGATGAAACCGTTGATAACATCGCATTGGCGGCATTGAAATTCAATGATTTATCACACGACCTGCGTGCAGATTATATTTTTGATCCGACACAAATCACTTCATTTGAAGGTCGCACCGGACCGTATATCTTATACACCGCGGTTCGTTTGAATTCTGTATTGCGTCGCGCCGGGAAATTTACAAATCCGTCGCACATAAATCTTGGCACAGACGAACGCAATTTAATTATGGAATTGTTGGACTTTGACAGAACCGTAACCGCCGCGTTTGAAAGCAGGGCAACTGATTTGGTTGCAAATTATGCATACGATTTGTGTCAACTTATAAACACATTTTATCATAATTGCCCGATATTGCGTGATGATGTCGATTCGGAAACCAAAAATCAGCGTTTAACACTGGTAAAGATTACGGTTGATGTGCTAACCAAAACGCTTGATTTGATGGGACTAAAAATACCAAATGAAATGTAATCGCAATGTAAATGATAAAAGGACGGTGCATCGCGCCGTTCTTTTATTTATTGCTTTGCGAAAAAACTCTTGTTCAAAAATTTGAATTTTGATAGAATAGGGCATAAGGGACAATCAACGCGAGATGAGAATTTTTTTAGTTTTCTTTTTTGTAATTATTGCATCACTTGGTCACGCAAACGCCATGGCAATACACTGTAAATACGTTGGTGATACTGATTGCACAATTGAAAACAAACCACAAAAGATTACTGGCAACAATGATTGCAATAATATTCCGCAATTTTTTGATAAAGATACCATATTATACATCGGTCATGATGCACAGGGCGAATTGGCCTGCTCAAATAAACTTCATCAGGCAACATATAATCAAAACAGCACTTGCCCACAGCCACGTGTATTTTATCAGGATGATGCCCAAAGCCTCGTTTTGTTCTGTGTAAATAACGATAATGTAACCATTACATATGACGAAGGTGATCCGGCAAATTTTTCGTATGCTCATAAACAATGCATCGGCAGTAATGGAACATGGGCAAATGGCACTTGTGATTGTGGCAATTTAGAGGGTGCAACCCTTGTTAATAATGAATGCCTGTGCACGGACAACCCAAATCAAAAATATTACAATGCCACAATGACCGGTTGTAACACACTTGCAGATGGTGTGAACGCGGTTTGGGGATCCAAGGGGCCACTATATGTAATGGGTGGTAGCGAGGATGCTACACTATCACGGTATGATAGAGCAAACAGTTGCGAAATTAGTGGTGGCACATATAATGGCACATTTGGTGACCCCAGCTTACCAAACACTTGCGATTGTACCAAGGCCCCAAATATGCGGATAAATTCAACAGAATATTTCTGTGAATGTATTGAAGGTTATGATTACAAAGACCCAACGAGTAAGTATCTTGGATGTATTCCAACCAGTGAAATTGACTACAACAAACCGGATATCTCGGAAAACAACAGTGTTACAGATGAAACCCCACCACCTGCAGATGATTGCACTGCATCTGGCGGGACAATCGGCGAAGACGGTAAATGTCAGTGTGGTGATGGTTTAAAACCGAACGCAGATGAAACAAAATGTGAAGCTACTGATGGTGTTATTACTGGCGAAACAGGTGCATTAAATGCTGTAAACACAGAAAAAAGTACCGCGTCACAGGATACCGCAGTCAAAGAAGCCGAAGATGCGTATAAGAAGGCAAAAGAAAACGAACAATCATTTGCAAATCGGACATTGGGCGCGGCATCAACCGCGGCAACTGGTTTGGGTCTGATGACCGCCGCATCGGCATATTCTGAACAACGGGCCGACGAAGCCGCCGAAAAAGATATGACGGCA
>JAEEQU010000010.1 GCA_016285415.1 Alphaproteobacteria bacterium
TCCATATCCAGATAATCATCACGCAAAATTTTTACCTGTTTTCCAACCTGAAATTCGTCTATTTTTCTATTTTTGAACAATGAAATTTTCTGCGCCACAGATTTACCATCCGATATTATCAGATTCCTTTTTTGCCCTTCGTCATAAATCTGTATGATACTATACAAGTGCATATTATTACCTTTTGCACGAACAATCTTACCTAACAAAGCAAAATATGCAATAAAAAACTCTTGCGAGGCCGCCGTATTTCTGATAAAATAAACACTAGAATTCATGTAGGGGGATTCTTCAAATTTATTTACATTAACCCGATACGGCGGCATGTCTGGCGATTGGGCGATTGTGGAACAATAACAAAAGGACAAAAAATGTTGTATAAAAACGCACTTGTTGGAATAATTACCGCATTAGTTTACAGCAGTGGGATTGCATTTGGCGCATCCGCCACCCGCGGCGGCAGTTTACGTATCAGTACGTCATCCCAAACACCGACCACGAAAACATCGGTGGCCCAGCCTGCGACACCACAAATGGTTGGAAATCCGACACGTGTTTCTGAATCATACGGCGATGCTGGTCTTGTCAAATTGAACAAATTAACAGGTTCCACCGCCGAAGCACGCAACATTTTAAACGCACTGGAAAATCGCGTTAATGATTTGTCCGTTGGTTATAATTCTTTGGATAATCAGTATGAACAATTAAGCACCGATGTTGATTATGCGTCAAAAACTGCGACATCTGCGAAAACAATTGCGGAAAGCGCCCGCGACCAACTTAATAGAAAAATGAATTATGGTGATTTTAATACCGCATTTGATGCGCGTGCCACAGAACAACAATTGGCTGACCAACCGTATGTTGCAAACTATGTTGATACCAATGTTCAAAAACCAGACCTTAGCAATTATTATAACAAGGCATCTATAGATCAACTGTTAGACAACAAGATAAACAAAGGTTCCGATTTTTCCGCAATGTTTACTCAGCAACTGGCAAATCAAAACTTGGCTGATGCCGCCACAGTGGACGCGGTTTCTGATCATGTTACAAGTGTAGAAAATAAAGTCACCGCGGTAGAAAACAAAATTAATTCCGCACAACAAAGCATAAACGCCATCACGGAACAAAACACCACAACGGCAAACAAAATTACCGCCGCAGAAAATCAAATTAGCGAATTGGCAAATAAAATAACCACCGCGGAACAAAACATCAACAGCGCTGCGGAACAAAATGCAACAACGGCAAACAAAATTACCGCCGCAGAAAATCAAATTAGCGAATTGGCAAATAAAATAACCACCGCGGAAGGAAACATCACCACCGCCGCGCAACAAAATACCACAACGGCAAACAAAGTTACCGCTTTAGAAAACAAAATTACTTCTATGGAAGCGAGCAATGAAACCTTGACTCAATTCAAAGATAATGTCGCATTAACCGCTGACAATTTATCATCCAAGGTTCCAGAACTTTTCCAGCAGATAAATGCCGCCACCGCCAAGGCCGAAGAAGCATTGGCACAAGCCGGTAGTGGTACAGGTACCCCAATGGATCAAAGCACATTTAACACTTATCTGGAAAATAATACCAACGTCGTTTTCAAAGATAATGCTGACTTTGTTGGTTTAAAAGACAATGCGTTGACACCAAGTAACTTTGCAGCAAAAATGAATGACCTGATGCAACGGTTAAGCAATGTTGAAACAGCGGCGGCCGAGGCCAAAAATACCGCAAACAGTGCATCTGAATTGGCAACAAACGCGAAAAACACTGCAGAAAGTGTATCTGAATTAGCGACAAGCGCAAAAACAACCGCCGAAGGTGCCGCAGCATTGGCGACGAACGCGAAAAACGCTGCTGATAGTGCCGCAACATTGGCAACAAATGCAAAGAATTCTGCTGATAGCGCCGCAGAACTAGCTGCTAGCGCGAAGACCACCGCAGAAAGTGCATCTGAATTAGCGACAAATGCACAAACCACCGCCGAAGGTGCCGCGGCATTGGCTGGCGAAGCAAAAGATTTGGCTGAAACCGCAGATGCCAAAGCCCAACAGGCATTAGATCGCGAAACCGCTAACTAAAGATAAAAAGGAATAAAAAACATCGGGCAGAAATGCCCGATGTTTTTTCGTATTCAAATCCATAACCATAAAATAAACGGTCGCCATTGCGACCGTTTACACTTATCACTAACCACTTACACTAACAACTAGTTCAACATTTTTGCAACTTCATCAGCCAGATTGTCTTCACGTTTTTCAATACCTTCGCCAAGGACGAAATACGCAAAGCCCGCCAATTTACCACCGGCTTCGTTCAAAACCTGCTTTACTGTCTTGCTTGGGTCCATAACAAATGGCTGTTCTTCTAATACGGATTCGCCATACCATTTCTGGATACGACCACCAACCATCTTTTCAACAATGTTTTCTGGTTTACCTGCGGTGGCACCTGATTCAATAAATACCTTCTTTTCACGTTCAACCGCCGCCGGATCAACATCAGCAATCGTCATAAATTCTGGTTTGTTTGCCGCGATGTGCATCGCAATCTTTGGACCAATTTCTGCGATTTTATCAGAATCACCGTCTATTGCAACGGCAACACCAATTTGCCCCATGCCTGGAACCAATGCATTGTGAATATAACTGAAAATATGTTGACCTGAAACCTTTGCGATACGGCGCAGATTCATATTTTCACCAATTGTCGCGATTGTCGCCGCGATATCATCTTTGACCGCCGCCAATGTTTTATCAAAATCACCAGACAATTCCAATGCTTTGTTTGCAACATCTGCAACTAACTTTTGGAATTTGTCGTTTTTCGCAACGAAATCTGTTTCCGCGTTCAATTCAACAACGCAACCCATATTGTCGCATTTTACAACGGTAACCAACCCAGATGCCGCAACACGTCCGGCCTTGGATGCCGCCTTGACAATACCTTTCTGGCGCAGCCAATCCGCCGCGGCTTCAATATCACCATTGTTTTCAATCAATGCTTTTTTGCAGTCCATCATACCTGCAGATGTTTTTTCACGAAGTTCTTGAATAAGTTTTGCGGTTACTTCTGCCATTTTAATCTCCCATATTTGATTGTTGTCTGGGTTGCCCAGTTTTGCCCTGGGCAACCTATTTATTTACTAGAACAGAATTATTTGTCGGACTTTTCTGCTTTATCCGCCAATTTTTCACGACGTTCCGCGCGTGACGCAGATGCCTTGGATTTTTGTTTGGCTTCTTTGTCTTTGATTTCGTCTTCTAATGCGTCGTGCTCATCATCCATAGATGCCTCAACCTTTTTACCGGCCGCACCACCAAGACGTTTTTCAATACCCGACAAAATTGCATCCACGAACAAATCGCAATACAGTTGTGTTGCGCGTGCCGCGTCATCATTACCTGGAACGGGGTAATCAACCATTTCTGGATTTGCATTTGTATCACAAATAGCAATTGTTGGAATATCCAGATTTCTTGCTTCACGAACCGCGTTCATTTCACGTGGAACGTCAATAACAATCATAACCTGTGGAACCCCATGCATATCCAAAATACCACCGAAAATATCGCGCAACTTCGCAACTTCTTTGGTCATAACGCCGACTTCTTTCTTGGTCAGGCCCAATTTATCGGCATTTTCAATATCGGCTTCCATCTTTTTCAGACGGCGAATAGATTGTGAAACGGTTGTCCAATTGGTCAACATACCACCCAACCAACGATTGTTCACATAGAATTGACCGCAACGTTCGGCCGCATCTTTGACGATATCTTTGGCTTGGTGCTTGGTTGCGACAAATAAAACCTTGCCACCGGCGGCCGCGATTGCTTCCAATGCGACCAACGCACGATATAACAACGGCGCAGTTTTATTCAAATTGATAATATGAATTTTATCTTTGACGCCATAAACATAAGGTGTCATAAGTGGGTTCCAACGACGAGTATGATGTCCAAAGTGAACACCGGCCTCCATCAATTGTTGCATAGTAAAAGTTGGCAATGCCATGATATATCCTTTTATTTCTGTTGTTATCCTCGCCATCTGGGGATGAAAACCGGTCGCCCGGACAGAAATTCCCACGATGGTTGTGTTCTTCGCACCCAAAAGGCACGTGCCCGCATAATATGACAAAAAAAGAAAAAATGCAAGCAAAATTTTGATTTTTCTTAAATAAAAAACTTGAGTTTTCAGATTTATATTCTAACATACATTTAAACATACAGGATTGGGGATTTTTAATATGAGAAAAGTCACAGGCAGATTTGCCATAAAACTACTAAGAATTGTCGTTCTTTTGGTTGCGGTTGCGTTTGTTGGAACGCTTGCCTATAACCATTTATTCACAGGCAATCAAACAATTACGCGTTTTGATTTGTCGGTTACGGATGGGGTTGCGTCCAAATTAAGTGCCGATAATTTGGTTATATTGTCCGATGATATCCCCGATGTAAACAATAATCGCGAAATTGTATCGGCACGTCCATTGCGCGTGTCATACGATATTGCATCTGGCCCGTACAGTACACCGTTTCGCGAAGATTTAACGGAAAAAGATTTGGCCAAAAACATCCGTATTTTTCCGGCAATTCGTGGTCGTTGGGTAATTGATAATCCATTTGAAATATCGTTCCGCCCCGAACAAGATTGGCCGGCCGCAACACGTTTCAATGTAAAAATTGATGAAAATCTGTTTGCAACTGATGCAAGACCAAACAAAATTCGTTTTTCTTTCAAAACCGCACCCATTACGGCGCACACAGACCTGTTCAACATCTATCCATTGCCAGGTGGCGATAAATATGTTGTCGGTGTCGCGGTAATATCATTTGATTATCCAATTCAAACACGCGATTTTGCCGATAAAGCATTGGTTCGTTTGGATGGACGACGCATTGATTTTACGGTAAAATTTGACCGTTATATGCGCACCGCGGTCATACGCACATCACCAATTCAAATCAAGGATGAACCACAAACACTGCGTCTTAAAATAAACAGAATTTCTGATGCAGACGGCAAATCCAAGACCGACAAAATAACCGAAAAAATTATCATAGATTCTGCAGATAATTTCTTTAAAGTATCCGACTTTACAACCATAACCGCCGACGATAAAAACGGCAATCCACGACAATTGGTCTTGGTAAACATGACCGCGGCGGCGCACCGTAATACAAATTGGGGTCGGTATATTTCGGCATACCTATTACCACGGAATACCGCCGACGAAGACGCGGATGCCGAACCACATGAATGGGCGGACGACGAAATCACACCTGATGTTATAAACAAGGCAAAGAAAATCAACCTTACGCATAGTGATTTTGTAAATCCATCTGGTGTTCATTTATATGCATTTTCATACGATGTAAATGATAATGTGCCACGTTATATATATGTATCTATTAAACCGGGAATAAATTCTGCAAATGGATTCACCACGCGTAACAGTGTCGCCGGCGTTATGCAGGTCGCATACCCAAAACGCAGTGTCACCATCGCAGGCAGTGGCGCGCTGTTATCACTGGCCGGTGACAAACAATTAGGCATTGTTGCACGTGGTGGTGTTGAAACCGCATATGTAAATTTATACAAAGTTGAATCCAGTGAACTAAACCACCTTATTACACAAACATATAATTTATTTTCAGACCTTAATTTCCGTGAAAATTGGACATTTAATGCCTATGATATGGCAACCGTATTTCAAAAGAAAATAACTTTTTCTGATACCAGTATGAATCATGTAAATTACGCGTCTTTGAATTTGGGTGAATATCTGGATCGAACATACAGTGATAAAACCGGAATATTCATTGTAAAAACCAGTACTGGCAACAACGACGACACATATTCAGACAACAGATTAATATTGCTGACCGATTTGGGAATAATTCGGAAAATAAATCTTGATAGATCTTCGGCGGTATTTGTTTCATATTTATCCAGTGGCAAACCAGCCCAAGATGTTGATGTAACCGTCCTTGGCCGTAATGGTTATCCAATCTGGGCGGGTGCAACAAATGCCGACGGGCGCGTTGATATTCCGTTCTTTTCGTGGTCCGAATATCGCAACAGCAAAGAACCTGTCGCCATCGTTGCGCGCCACGATTCTGATGTATCGTTTATTCCGTACAATGCGGACAGCGCACAATTCGTTGAATATTCCAAATTTGATATCGGCGGTGCATACGCATCAACCGAAACGCCATTAAAATCTTTCGTGTTTTCTGACCGTGGCATTTACAGACCTGGTGAAAAATTAAATATCGGTGCAATTATTGAAAACAAAACATTTACATCTGTGGCGGGGATTCCAATTAAAATTGAAATATCTGATCCGCGTGGTCGCACAATATTTGACCGAAAAATTTCATTGACCGCGGATGGCATGATAGATGTTATGTACAAATTATCCCAAGACGCACCACTTGGCAGATATCAGGTCGGTCTTTACACACTGAATGGACGCGGACGTATTGAAGATACAATTGGTACTGGAAACTTTACGGTCCAAGAATTCGTGCCCGACACAATGAAAATGAACGCCACGGTAAATAAAAACAAGGGATGGATTTCACCAAACAATATTACCGCAAACGTGTCATTAAATAATTTGTATGGAACACCTGCGACCGACCGTCGCATTTCGGCCAGTGCATCTTTATACCCAACAGATTTTTCGTTTGACGATTATCGTGGTTATAAATTTACACCGAATTTTATCAAAAATGGGGTGATGTCTGATGGGTTTGCAAATTCATCACAAACATTTGTGACCGATATTGATAATGTCCGCACTGATGAAAACGGCAATGCCGTATTAGACATTAAATTTGATCGTGAAATTCCGGCGGGGACATACACATTAAATTTAAAGGTCAATGGATTTGAAGCGGGCGACGGCAAAAGCATCCAAACAATTATAACATCACGCGTATCTAACTTTGATTACTTGGTTGGGTATCGCACCGCATCTGATTTGAATTATGTAAAACGCAACTCCACGCACAAGGTTAAATTGGTGGCAATTGACAACACACTGACCGCAATAGATGCAAATGATTTAACCATGAAGTTGGTTCGCCGTGATAATCTGATTAGTTTGATTAAAGATTTTAATAATAACTATAAATATCAAACTATTTCACACGACACCATTGTCCGCCAATCGCAAATGGGGATTTCACACGATGGGTCTGAAATCACGTTGAACACATCAAATGGTGGGACCTATTATCTGCAAATCATAGATAAAAATGATAATATATTGGCGAACATAGAATACTTTGTCGCGTCCGATGAAAATGTAGAAATGAAAACGGATGCACATGCCGAATTAAAAATCAAACTTGATGCATCAGAATATAAACCTGGCGACACAATAAACATTGGAATTGTTGCACCATATACTGGCACCGGTCTTATTACCATTGAACGTGATAAAGTTTATGCACACGCATGGTTCACGGCGACAACAACATCTTCAACCCAGAAAATCACCCTGCCCGCTGATTTTGAAGGCACCGGTTATGTAAATGTATCGTTTGTTCGTGATATCAACAGCCGCGATATATTTACCAGTCCATATATCTATTCTGTTGCACCGTTTTCAACAAATCTGGATAAACATAAAATAGATGTCCAATTAAAGACACCTGATGTGATTCGCGACAATAAATTAACCATAGATATTGAAACAGATGATAACGCACGCGTTATGCTGTTTGCGGTCAACACTGGGATTTTACAGGTTGCAAAATATACAATTCCGAATCCAATCAAACATTTCTTTCAAAAGGCGGCGCTTCAGGTTGAAACATACCAGATATTGTCGCTGTTATTACCAGAATATAACATCTTGCGTGAGGTTGCAAAAACTGGCGGTGGTGATTTTTCAGAAATCGCCGGTGTTGATACCGCGTTGACCAATCCATTTGAACGCAAGGGTCTGCCACCGGTGGCATTTTATTCGGGCATAATTGACACCAAATCTGGTGAACCACAAACCATCAGTTTTGATATTCCTGAATACTTTAACGGTGAATTAAGCGTATATGCGGTCGCCGCAGGAACTGGCCGCGTTGGGTCTGCACACACATCCAGTGTTGTTCAATCGCCTGTTATTATATCGGTATCATCCCCACTGTTTGTGGCACCAAACGATAAATTTACCATAAATACAATTATCGCAAATCATACCGAAGAATCTGGGACGGATGCAATCGCACGTTGTGATGCATCTGTGTCTGGTCCAATTGTTGCCAAAGATAATACCGCAACAACTATGCCTGTTCCCGAAAACACTGAAAAATTGTGGGCATTTAATTTAACTGCATCTGACCAACCTGGTGCCGCCGCAATCAATGTATCAACAACATTATTTAATAATCAAAATATTCCAATGGCATCACGGCGTACAACATCCACATTATCTGTCCGTCCGGCAACGACATTAACAACGAATATAAAAACAGGCATGGTTGACAGTTCCCAAACAACACTGCGCCATCTTGAAACAAATATGTATGATGAAGAACTGACGCGGACACTGTATCTGTCAAACACGCCGGCGATTCTGGCACGTCCATTGGTTAAATATTTGGATAATTACGAATACACATGCACAGAACAAATGATTTCACGCACAATGCCGTATGTTTTATCGCACAATGATAAATCAGACGACGCGGTGACCAAGACGATTCAAATGCTGTCCAATCGTCAAAATGATGACGGTTCATTTGGTCTGTGGGCATCGGGGGGACGTTCATACGAAAACAGAACGGATGCCACCACGGTTTATATTACGGCATATACACTTAACTTCCTGACACTTGCGCGGCGTGGTGGATTCAATGTTCCACAATCTATGTTCGCGCGTGGCATAGATTTCCTGCGTGATATTGCCGCACAAAACGCAACCAATGCCACAGACGCATTTGCAAAATCATTTGCGATTTATGTCCTAACACTTAACGACTATGTCACAACCAGTTACATAGACGCACTGGAAGAATATGCCAATGCAAACATCAAAAATTGGAAAGAAACTATTATCGGTCCATATATCGCGGCATCTTATCAAATGTTGAAACAAACCGACAAAGCGCACAACCTTATATCCAAATATCGCACTGGGGCATCTGACCGTCATGCGTATGATTCCCAATTTGATAACACGGTTGCAAATGACGCAACATACGCGTTTATCACCGGTCGTTATTTTGATATGAAAACGGATCGCATTGCCAAGAACATTCAAAATTACATCAACGCCGGAAATTATGATTCATTTACGGCGGCGGCCATCGTTAATGGTATAAATGGTATCGCAATAGATTCAACATTGGACGGCGATATCACTGTATTCGCAAATGACGAAAAGATAGAAACAACCACAAACGGCGATTTTATCACGGCCACGATTCCAAATAATGCGACCAAGGTTCGTATAAATTGCGACAAATGTAAATCAAAAAACCCAATGTTCTATACATTGTTAACCCAAGGGTTCCCGAAAACAACCGCCGCCGCATCCAACGGCATTGAAATATCAAGACACTATTATGATATGAACGGCGACGAAATTACACACGGTTCAATTGGCGACATGGTTGATGTTAAAATCAGTGTCCGTACCCGTGGCACAACCAACAATGTTTCCAATGCGGTTATTTCTGATTTGTTGCCGGGTGGTTTTGTGCCAATATCAGATACATTGTCTGGCGACATGGAATTCAGTGAAATTCGTGAAGACAGAATCCTTGTTTACACATCACTGGATCGTACACCACGCACATTTTCATACCGCGCACAATTATCTGTGGCTGGGGAATTTGCGGTTCCACCTATAACCGCCCAAGATATGTATAATCCGGCGATAAACGCAACCGGTGCCAAGGGGACATTTACGGTATCAAATGCGACGGAATAAAAAATTCTTTACCAAAACAATCTGTATAATTGGCGCATTATTAATCGGGTGGGCAATTATCAGATTGTTTTTTGTATCACCACTGCTAGATAATATTTCTTTTTCCCGCGCGTATTATGACCGCAATGGCAAATTATTGCGTATTACATTGTCCGCCGATGACAAATACCGAATCTATACGCCACTGACAGAAATCAGCCCGCATATAAAAAATGCTGTTGTTTTATACGAAGACAAACATTTTTATCATCACCCTGGCATAAACCCAATCGCATTGGTTCGTGCAATTCGGCAATATGCGTCTGGTACGGCACATCCGGTTGGTGCATCAACAATTACGATGCAGGTTGCCCGTCTTAAATACGATATAAACAGCAAAACCATAGGCGGAAAATTAACACAAATTGCGGCCGCAATTTACATTGATTTATTCCATTCAAAATCTGAAATCTTAGAAGCATATTTGAACCTTGCCCCATACGGCGGAAATATAGAAGGCATTGGTGCCGCATCCACAATATATTTTGGGCGACATGCCGCCGACCTGACCAAGATAGAGGCCATTACATTGGCCACCGTTCCGCAAAACCCGACCAAGCGCGGTCTGAATACGCCCACGGGAATTACAAACATTGCAAATATGCGACAAAACCTTGTTGCGCGCTGGATTGCCGAATACCCAAATGATACGAACCTTATAACACTTGCCGATATGCCAATTGAAACCCGCAAAGTAGCCGACCTGCCCTTTTGGGCACCGCATTTCATAGACAATTTAAACACGCGCAAAATGCCCACAAAAATGTCCGAAATTTACACGACGATTGATATGGGAATTCAATCCAAATTGGAATCTGCATTGCGGACGGAAATAAACGCACGCAAATCGGTCGGCATAACAAATGCGGCGGCAATTTTGGTAAATTATAAAACGATGGATACATTGGCATACATCGGTTCTGCCGATTATTACAACCGTGCAATTTATGGTGAAAATGATGGTGTGCGCGCACGGCGCAGTCCTGGTTCAACATTAAAGCCGCTAATTTACGCAACCGCCGCCGACCGCGGAATGATTCACGGCATGACACTGTTGCGCGATACCAAGGTTAACTTTGGCGCATACGCCCCAGAAAATTCAGACAACGAATTTTATGGCCCGATACTTGCACGTGACGCACTGACCCGATCGCGTAATATTCCCGCGATAAATTTAGTTCGCGACATTGGCATAAATGATTTTTATAAAATACTATTAGATTCAGGCGTAACAAATTTAAAATCACCACGACATTACGGTGTGTCGGTCGCACTTGGTGGGGCCGAGGTTTCAATGCTGGAACTATCAGACATTTATGCCACGATGGCAAACCTTGGAAATCGGCGACAGGTTAAATTATTGCGCGACGATGACACAAATACTATCACGCAAATTTTATCACCCGAAGCGTTTTTTATCACACTTGATATGTTGGGACACCAATCGGCACCAAATAATAAATTGCCATTCACAAAAAACTTTCGCCCGCCCCTTAAACACTATTGGAAGACCGGCACATCATCATCGTATCGTGACGCATGGACGGCAGGAATATTTGGTGATTTTGTTTTAATCGTTTGGGTCGGCAACTTTGATGGCACACCAAATAACGCGTTCAGTGGCGCACGCGCCGCCGCACCGATATACTTTGCACTTGCGGATGCCATAACAAATTATTACGACGGTATCGGCAAACCAATTCAAGACAACAATTTCAAAACCGACGATTTAAATATAATAACCGTGGACATGTGCACCATTGGTGGTGGCATCGCAGGGCCATATTGTCCCAAACGCGAAAAAGCATATTTTATCCCAGGTAAATCGCCTATTACACGCAACACAGTTCATCGTATGATAGCAATTGATAATAAAACCGGCCTGCGCGCATGCAAAGCGAACGCCGAAACAACGCACAACGCGGTTTATGAATTTTGGGATACAGAATACCTTGATTTATTCAAACGTGCGGGAATAAAACGCAACACACCACCAAAATATATGTCGGGATGCGATATAAACGAAACAAATGACGATACCGTTGCACCGGTAATTTTATACCCAATCCAAGACACCAAAATAGTTATAACATCCGACCAAGATTCCGAACCGATAAGTTTTGTCGGGCTGGGTGCGACAGACAACGCAAAACTGATTTGGTTTTTAGATGACAAGATTTTAGGTTCAACGCACAATGGCGAAGCATTGGAATACAATGTCGCAATGGGCGATCATAAATTAAGTGTCACCGACACATCTGGCACCACAACCGAAATGCATTTCAGCGTGATAAAATAAGTGTTAGTTGTAAGTGGTCTATGTTAGTGATTGGTTTTCATAATCATGATAAAAACGGTCGCGATTGCGACCGTTTACACTTATAACTAACACCTAACCACTTATACTAATCTAACCCGAATTTTGTGATATAGTTAAATGATATACCAATGGTTAAATTACTGCCGTAATGCGATATGTTGCGTTGACGCGCCCGACGATATTGAACATATGGCCCCATCGTAAAATCACCCCACAGGTTCGTATCCATACGTGCGGTCACACTTAAATCACGTTTCAAATCTGTTTCCACATAACGTGAATAATCAAGGTATTCACGATAATATCCATCGGTTGATAATTTTACCCCTTCGCGAACCGTGTATTCTATACGCCAACCAAGTTCTGCCGCCAACTTGCTGACCTGTTTATGTCCACCGTATGTGAAATCATATTCGTATACGCCCGCCAAGTGCAAATCTTTGATAACTGGCGAATCAAATACCGCGAAACCGGCCATTTCACGCAAGACCTTTAACCGATGGTCTGAATCATTTGCCGGAACAAATTCTGTTTCGTACGCAGACCGCGCCATTGGACCAAGTTTAAACGAACCATAATCCCAACATGCATAATTCAAATTACTGCTCAACAAAATTTTATCAGCACTTTCGTTCACGGTTTTTGGGGAATCGTATGGTTTAACCTCGGTCCGACCATATTCCATAAACACGCTGTTATCCCAATTAAAGCGGTCATGATTGTATTCCAATGCTGTATCAAATACCCCCTTGATAAATTCTTGGTCGTCGGCACTTAACGCAGAAATTGGTGATGCATGATATTCATCAGAATGTTGAACAGCGGTTTTGGACATATCAACACCAATACGACGAATATTTAAAATCAGTTCTTTGCCTTCTAAATCAACATCACCCGCGAATGCCGTAAGTGGTGCCATCAACGCGCAAATCAATACTGGTAATCTTTTCATAACAACCCCCATATTGTAAAATTATCTTGAAATATACAATGTTCCGTCTTTATCTTTATACCGCCAACCCGCATTTCGCAATGCAATTGTTAACGCGCCACGACGTGCGGTGGCGACACGGAATAAAATCTGACCATCGGCAATGGCAATCGTATTTAAATCTATGCCCGCGGCCGCAGCAACATGCCGAACACCCGACCAATCAGACACACGGTTTTCCAAAACCAAAACTAGCGGAAATGTATCCGATACGGTTTCTTCAACCACCAACCAGTTTTGAACATCGTGCGCCGCCAACCAATTCTTCGCGGCACGACGATTTACCGTCATTGTGATTTTCGCAGAATATGTTGTATCAGATGTTTTTTCGCCCGTAATACCCGAACTTGCAATCAGTGGCATTAAACCCGACGCCTTTTCCCCAGATACCGCCACACGCAATGCACCGGTATCCGAATATGGCGACAATGTATCAACAATTATTTGGCGCCGCGCCTCGTCAAAGGCCATATTTTTTGCGGTCGCGGCGGTATCACTGGTCACATTAACCGATGCCGTTCCGGTTAAATCGGCGCCCATCGCCGCACCGGCCAATAACACCCCCGAACACAAAGCACATAACTTTTTCATGTATTAAATATACCCTTATTTTAGAATCTTGCCTGGATACCGACACGCAACCCCATAGATTTATATATAGAATCTATTTCGTTGTCTGTCTTGCAAACCCAACCCGGACATTTTTCATATTGTTCCACAATATTTGCCGCAGTGGTATCATTTTCTATCATCCACTGTTCAACTTCGCTGGCCGTCCAAGTTGGATTCAACCCTTGATAGTAATCTAACAATGAATTATAAATATTCATATACCACGCTTCATTCAAGTATGTGGTTGCCTTGCCACCCGACAATGAATAATAATCAAATGTTACACCAATTGACAATGCCACAGAATCAGACAATGCGGTCATATAATTTGCCCCCAAACCAACATGCCACGCATCACCAAATCCGCCTTTGTCTTCTACACTTTTTGAATGTTCCCAATCAGAACGGTATGGTTGGTCGCCGGTTGCGGTGTACATTGGCAATCCCAATTCAAACCTTGCGTTAACCGCATTATTTGCATTGATATCATATTCCAAATCCAACGCCACATATGGCCCCATCCACGTTGTTTCATACGAATGGCTAACCCCTGGTAAATAGAACATATATGTTCCATCAACTGTTACAGCATTTTCACCAGAACCCAACAACCAATAACCTGTCCAACTGCCATCGTCATTGTACAATTTTTCTGCATCCCACAACACGTGTAAATCGCCCAATGTAGAACCAGTATAACTTGTTGCGATTACCAGCGGATCACACTGAATTTCATCGCTGCCACTGACCGTTGAACAAGAACCTGTATCAACTGTTAACCCATGATCTTTTTTCGTTTCCAATTTATGTTTGAAATAACGATATCCAATTGACTGTGTCATACGTGCCGAACCAATTTGGAACAACCCCGGCAACCCAAATCCCGCGTGGAAACCGAACATATCGCCACCACTGCTGTTCCCGATGGACAACGAATGGCCATATTGTTCCCCGATATAAGTAAGTTCGCTATCTTGTGTGATATGGTCACCATTAGTATCGTTCCAATCCCACCATTCTGTAACCAAATAACCACCATTTGTGATATCGTCATCAACCATTGTTGAATCACCAAATTGCATACCGTATTTCAATCCTGCCTCTACACGCATTGGGGTACTGCCAGCGCTAAAATCATACTTTGCAATTGCATCCAATACGTTCCATCTGATGTTATCATAGTGCAATTCACTGCCGGCACTATTCATACTAAAATTCCAATTTGCGAATTCATGCGTCAACGTCGCCCCCAGCGTGAATCCTTCTTTTTGGCTACTTTTTCCTACCTGGCGTGTGGTCTGCTGTTGTTGCGAATTAACCCCCGTAACACGTGTATAATTCTGATAACTTCCACCGACATAAGCATTGTTGTTTGGTACAACACCTGTACGTGTACGGCTGTATGTCGTATCACGCGAATATGTCGTGTTTGTTGTATTATATGCGCCATTATTATATGCCGCATTTTGTTGTGGCCGTGCGACATATCCGTTCATGTTGTAATTATAGTTATTTCGTTGTGGCGACGTGTAATTTCCGTTGTAATATGTCCCAGCAGCATACAGCATTTCTGGCAAAAACGCGACCACGGCAAACTTTAAAATCAAAGAATAAAATTTATTTTGCATTCTTTTCTCCATCCTATATATCAGACATATTTTATCACAAATTTATTGAAAAAAAAACAATATTGTGTAAAATAGCACCAGTTTTGAATAAACCATGTGCGGATATGGCGGAATTGGTAGACGCTCAGCACTAAGGATGCTGTGGAGAAATCCGTGGGGGTTCAAGTCCCCCTATCCGCACCATTTTTATACTTATTTTGTGTATTTTCTGCTTGCCCAGAAAATTATAATTTTGCTAGCATACATTTATAAAGGGATGAAAGGACTACGATGGCTTTTTGGCGTATGCCTTGGCGTGCTTGCATTTTATAGTGCGAACGCCTTGGATATGGATGATATCGCGCGCGCCGCGTCACGTGCGTCTGCACAAAAAACCGCATCAACATCCCAATCCCGCAGCCCACAAACTGCAACAAAAAATTCTGTTACTTCGCGCAATACTGCGACCACGCGCGACCGTACATCCACATCATCAACAGACGCGCGCAGTACAAAAACGGTTGCGCCACGCACGACAACCACCGTATCACGCACGGGCAATGTTGTTCCACGAACAACTGTTTTGCAACGCACGGCGACACCCGCGGTGATTCAGCGAACGGCAAAAAATAATATGATTAAATCGCGGCAATCAACCACACGGACCAAGCGATCAAACACATCGGCGGCACGTGCGGCGCGAACAATGGCACGTGCGGCGACAAGCGAATCGGGGGCACTGATTGCGAATTATTCCAATTGTCGCCAGATTTATTATGAATGCATGGATGAATTCTGTGCGACCAAGGATACAAATCTGCGTCGTTGTGCGTGCAGCACGCGTGTAAACGAATTTGACACAATAAAAAAGCAAATGGCACGGGTTGAAGACCAAATGTCCGAATTTAATTCGCGCTTGCTGTTGGTGAACATGGACGCCGAAGATGTTGAAACAATAAACACCGCCACCGAAGGTGAAAACGCATTTTATGAAACCAAAGATAAAACAAAATCTAAAAAGACATTGGATGACATCGCAAAAAAATTAAATGTATCGTTTGGTGATTCGGATTCTGCGGTTTCATTGGCACCGATATCGTTGTCGCTGAACGTGGATTCTGCATTTGATACGGTTGATTCATATCTTGGGTCGGAAACCACAACAAAAACTGGGCCGGCGTTATACAACGCGGCGATTCCGGTATGTCGCGAAATCGCGGCCGAGGTATGTAACAACGATGAATTATCCATCGCAATCAGTGGTTATCAAATGTTGATGGAACAAGATTGTAATACGGTTTTCAAATCGTATCAGTCCCAGGCCGATGCCGCCCGCGCCAAAGTATTTGAAAGCGGTGCATTGTTGGATATGTCGCGCCTTGATGCATACCAAACCCGCAATGCCGACGATTTGTTAACATGCAAACGGAAAATGCTGGATATGTTAAGCGACCCAACCGTATGCGGCACGAACATGCAGAAATGCCTTGATATGACCGGCAAATACATAGACCCCACCACCGGCAGCGCATTTCTTACCACCAATTTAACGCAATTGGACAACCTGATTACGCGTCCGACGGGTGAACAAACATGGACATCCGCCAACAGTTCCAGTGCATTTTTAACCTATCTTAAAAACAAGAAAACATATCTTGCGACGGCGATGGAAAATTGCCAAGACATTGCCGATTCGGTGTGGAATGGTTTCTTGGAAGACGCCTTATCCCAAATTAAATTGGCACAGATTGCAAAACTGGAAGAAATTCGCCAGGCATGTACAACATTGACCGCCGATTGCTTAACAAACACCGCGGATACGATTGCGGGGTTTGATGCGCGTGCGCTGTCTATATTTGGTGTGTCGGCGGACCGCACCACAAATTCATTATGCAGTGATGTCAAAACGGCATGTGCAACATTGGTTGATGCCGGCAATTCAACGAATTGGGAATCGGGCATGACGGACATTGCAACGAACAAAACATACGACACCATTATATCCAGTTGCACCCAGGTCGGTCGCAACTGTATTGTTCAGGCATGCAAATCCATTTCCGGAAACTTTGATTTGTGCGACGACATTGACTTTTCTGCGAATCGCCATGCGATATTGGAACGTACATCATGCTGGCCAGAGGTTAAACAATGTGTGGCGGCGGCCGGCGATGATGCGGTGTTACGTATTATTGACCTTGTCGGCCCCAGTTATAGCACAGATTACAAATATGCGTTCTATCTTGAAACCTATGGTCACCAAAAACCGACAAAAATTTCAGATATATGCATTACCGAATGCACCACGGGAACCGATGCCGAATGTGCCACATGCCGTATTGCCGAACGCATTTGGGGCAATTGCGAACAAGAACCATATGCAGACGAAGGTGGCAACCGTATACTTATTTCAACATCCACGACCCCCACAGCCCAAGACACATTATTGGCGTGGTTTGCGGTTAACACCGGCACCGCATCCATCAGTGGCAATAACGTCATCGCCAACGCGCGCAGTTGTGTTAACACGCGTTGTTCAACGGGCATATTCCTGCCGACGAACCAAAGTACCGCTGGCGCATGCATGCCATCGGATTATGAAGAAAACAACAAAACAGATGATGGGCTATATTGCCCGACCAGCACCGGTATCCAACTAACCCATGATACATCTACCGCTTGCTGTTATTTATCTGATGAAAGTCATACAAACGCATGGGGACACACACCGATGGGAAATTCTGGCCCATGTTGCGAAGGGGTTGTAATATCTCTTGGTGATGATAATAACAGCCCACAGATATGTCTGCCGTCTAATACCACGCCATATACCCAAGTAATGCAATCCGACAACAACCGATACTACCTTGTTTGTGTTGGTGGCAATTTAACCGCCGGTCCCGCAATACCGGGATTTCCGAACGGTAGCGAAATACATTGCGACAATGGGCAATTTGTATTGGTTGATCAAGCCAGCAACATGTACTACCATACAACCCAAATATCATCCGCGCCCACCGAAAATACCGCGCGCATGGTATTTTACGGCGACCCAGGGGATAATGGTGTGGCACATGGTACATCAACCATGAACACTATATCTCCGACCGATGGAAATTTCTTTATACACTATGGCAACTAACGCCACACTTGACAAAACACACGATTTTGTAATAAAATTGTATAGAATCAAAATAATCAAAAGGATTCCACATGCCAAGACGTAGCAAAGCAAAAAAAGTATGGAATATATTATCACTAAGTGCGCTGATGGCGTTTTTGGGTGCATGTCAAAAAGATCCCACCCCACAACCACAACCCGAACCAACACCAACCGATACGGTTCAACCAATTATTCCAACAAAAGAAATTAAATTATATTGGGATTGGGACGCTGTCATTGGATGGGCACCACCAAAAGATTCTATTAAATATTATACCGACCAAGATAGCGTAAAAACCGTTGATATAAATATCATAGGCAGAGAGGGTCCT
>JAEEQU010000011.1 GCA_016285415.1 Alphaproteobacteria bacterium
ATATCATAGATGATAATACTATTTACGAGGTGGTAAAGAAAAAAAGTGATATTAAAATTTCGGAGCGTGTACGCCTGCGCAATGTTGATACCCCCGAAATAAATGGCGAATGTGATTATGAAAAAAATAAAGCACAACAGGCGCGCACGCGTTTGGGCGAAATAATTCCAATTGGCAGCATGGTTGAATTAACCAATATCAAAGATGATAAATACCTTGGGCGAATAGATGCCAATGTATTTGACAGTCGTGGGCGCGATGTTGGAAATGTCCTTGTTCGCGAAGGACTGGGGCGCAAGTATAACGGCGGCCGTCGTGATAAGTGGTGCAATATAAAATAATGTTATGCGCTGTGGCGATTTATTGCCGCACCAATTTCTTCTAATGATGATGTAGATGCAATTATTGGTTCAAAGTGCATTGTTGCGGTTCCCGATTTCATGCGACCACGTTTTGGCCAATAAACCCCAGAATCTGTTCCAACCGGTATAATTGGCAACTTTAATGTCTGGGCCAAGAACATCAAACCACGACGCAATGGAATTGGATGTCCGGGTTTCACACGCGTCCCTTCGGGAAATATAATAAGTGTTTGGCCGTTCATGATTTTATTTGCGACTTCTGCGGTTAATTTTTTCATGTTTGTTGCGCCACGTTCACGGTTTACTGGTTGCATTCCCATGCGCCAAAATGCCCAACCGTATATTGGAATCCACAATAATTCACGTTTTAAAATAAAAAATGGGTTTTGTATGTTGGTAACTAAAATAGCAACCTCTAGAATAGACATATGTTTTGATGCAATAATCGCCTTGCCATCATATCTGATGTTATCGTTCGGGGTTGCGGGGATACCGTTTTCTTCGGTTGGTGGATAAAAGATTTTATATTTAATACCGCAAATCAATCGCGCCAGTAATAATACGCCCTTGGCATCAGTTATAATAAATTTGCTGGTTAATTTTTTTGATACTAAACCAATCAACAATAACGGCGACCACGCGGTGAAATACAAGGCCAAAATTATTTTGAAAATTATTGTACGAAACATTTCTTTTTACCTTTTATGACATTTTAATATAAAAAACTCGGGCTTTCTTTGATGCCAATCATTGTGGCAATGTATTTTACATATTCAATAAACCAACGTTCCAATCGGCGCGATGGTGGCATATTGGAAAGTGCAACCGGGCATGCAACAATCGTGGCCGATGGCAGTTCTGATTGAACCAGATGTTTTGCGCGACGTATGTGATCTTCGGTTGTAATCAAAACAATTCTGTCCAGTCCAGATTTTTCCGCAATATTACGAATTGCCACCGCATTTTGATATGTTGATTTTGATTCAGATTCTATTGTTGCGCGATTCGTATTTCTATATTGTGATTCCACCCCCGCACCAATTATATACAGGTCTGCATCTGGGTATTTTTCAATTTGTTTCATCGCAAATGGTATGCGCCGAAAATCCCCAGTCAACACGAATATACTGTCATTTTGCAATATAAAATCACAGTCATTTGGACGTGTTAATTTGAATGCAATGCCCCCAACCACAAACAGACAAATCAACCAAAAAGATGGATGGAATAATTTCATTGTTCTTGATTCAGTATCTTGATAGTTGTCCGTTTTGTTATAAATATTGCAAACAATATAATTGCGATTGGCACACAGCACAACACCAACCAACCGGCGCCCGATATTCCAATTGTTGCCATTAAACCGACACGCGCAGAATGTGCGACACCGATTATTGCAATTATAATTGGAATTGCGACGATGAATCCGATACTGCATGCAACCATGCAGATTTTTGCGACAATTATTTGCATTTGGTGTGCGACGAACGAATCGCTGGCCCCGATTTGATTTAATATTTCCAATTCACGTTTATGCAAGATGGCGATATTCCGCGCAATAAATGAAATGCAAATCCCAATAGTTGCAATGATAATTGCCAAAACCACCGACAAAATGCCTATCATCTTTAACCCCGCCGAAATTGATGGGCGCAGGGCATCTTGGTGTGTGACGAATCGTCCATACGATTTTATCTGGTCGCGAATCGGTTTCATATCTGATTCGGTTTTAAATTTAACCTCGTACATTTTTGGCAGATATTTTTCCAACACGTTTTCGCCACCGGAAATCCATGGTTGCATAAGTTTTACCATTTCATTATTTGAAATTTCGCGTGTTTCAGAAAATTTATCGTCATTTGTTTTGATAATTTTTTCAACGGCATTTGCATTGTCTTTACCATTTACCTGAACAGTTGCATATAAATCCCATTGACGATTCCAGCGCGACACACCGGTACCAATTGCGATGGATATCCCAAGTGCCATCACCGCCAAGAAAGTCATAATTCCCATTACCGCCGTCATAAAGGCAGATTGTTCACGAAACAAAGAAAATACAATTGGTCTTTTCATTACTATTTACTTCCGATATCTTTAAATTGTTTGGCCAATTCTGCAAAGTAATCGTCATCTGTGCTGGTGCGTGGTTTCTTAGGCGCAGCGGCCTTTTGCCCGATGAAATTCAGTTTATGATTTTCCACGTGCATAATTGGGAACTTATAGGTTTCAATTAGTTTTGAATTATGCGTCGCCAAAATAATAGTTGTTCCGAACATTTTATTCATTTGGATAAACAGTTCCATCAAACGCGACGCATTTTCATCGTCCAGATTTCCGGTTGGTTCGTCCGCCAGCATAATTGCCGGTTGCAGAATAATTGCGCGCGCGACAGAAACGCGTTGCTGTTGTCCACCAGAAAGTGTTAATGGGTTCACATTTGCATATTTCCCAAGGCCGACCCAGTCCAAAGTTTTGGTTACCAATTTTTTAATTTTATCTTCGGCAACACCGCGCACGCGCAGGGGTAACGCGACATTATCAAACACCGAAATATGCGACAGCAATGAATAGGATTGAAATACTATTGCCATTTTATGACGAATCGCGGTGATTTCATCGCGCGACATATTATTTGTTGGCTGGCCAAATAATTTTATTGTTCCGCGACACGGCTTATGCAACTGGTATATAAGGCGCAACAGCGTTGTTTTGCCCGCCCCAGATGCACCCGATAAAAAGTAAAAAGAACCGGCACTGATATTAAAAGACACATCGGTCAGAATATCCGGATTATTGTCGTAACGCGCGCCCACATTGGCGAAAGATATGATTGTATTGTCTTCCATATGGGTCAGTTTAGTAAAAAAAATAAAATGGGTCAATTATTTTGAATTGCAATTTGCAAGGGGGGTAAAAATGTGATATAATAGGTGTATCAAAATAAACAGGAGAAAACATGAAAAAGGTATTGGTCGGATTAACAGCATTATTGGTTGCAACGGGCGCGGGTCTTGCGTCTGATTGTACCAGCAACGGCAAAAAATGTGGATGCAAGCCGAAAAAATATCGCGTTATATACGTGACGGCGCACAATCCAGAAACCATGTATGACAACAGCATGTTTGAAGCCCAAGAAATTGGGCCAGATTATCGTATGGTTCCGATGGAACGCAGTGCCGCGATGCATGATCGCCGTACTTCGTTTGCAGAAGATGAAAAATACTATGATAATTATAGTGAAGCATACGACGACCAATTTGATGACGAACCTACACCGGTTGCAAGAACGCACAGTGATATGGCGGGCGGATATATTGGTGGCCGTGTTGGTATAGATTTGGTTTCTTGGAAAAACAGATACAAGGCGACACCGATTACCGCGGCCGCGGATTTGGGTTCGGACCATGATGAATATTTTATGCAACCTGTTTTTGGTGGTGATGTATTTGTTGGTTTGCATTTGAATCCGGCGGTTCGGTTGGATTTAGAGGCCGGTTACATCAGCCAGTTTGAAGATTCTGATAATGAATTTACATTTAAATTGTCTGCGCCATACACGACATTAAATGCATATTATGATTTCATAAATGGTTTTTACCTTGGTGTTGGTGCCGGTATGGCATTCCCCAAGGCAACAATGGATTGGGCGCATTTCGTCGCCGGCAGTGGCACCGAACGTCAGACATCATTTATGGCCGCAATTATGGGCGGTTGGACATATTATTTGTCTGATCGCGTGGTGTTAGATTTGCGTGCGCGCATTGCCGGATTTGAAGGACCAAAATGGACACGTGGCGTCACAGGTTACGGGACATTGGAATCCATACAAATCAAGACAGGTTATATCGTAGATACATCGTTTAAGATTGGTTTGCGGTTTGAATTCTAAAAAAAACGAAAAAAAATTAAAAAACCGTTTTTAGAATAAGAAAAAATGTGATATAATGTCGTAGAGTAGGGAACAAAAGAGATGAGAGAGGGCATAAGAACATCATTAATATCAATCGTGTGTGCGGTGGCGGTTTCCGGCGTTGCGCATGCGGCGGCATCTGTTCGTAGTGTCGGTGGAACGGGGACATATTCTTCGGCGACATCGGCGACCCAATCTGCAACGAATACGGCGCGTGCGGGTTCATTACGTGCAACGGGTGGTTATGTTCGTCCATCGGCGACAGTGTCGGGTGCAACGAAAAATGCGACCACCACGGCCAAGACGCCCGCGACATCAACATCTCGTTCGGGTTCGGGTCAACGTTTATCCATTGGTAAATATGTTGGCGCGCCAAAATCTATTAGCCAGTCCGGCGGCGGCAGTGGTTCCGACACAATTCGCGAAGAAAGAATTGAAAACATTGAACGCCAGATTGAACAGTTAGAGGCCGAAAAGCAAGTTGCCCTTAAAGACACACGCTATATCACAATCAGTAATGACGAAGTTACATTAAATACCGACAATCTTATTGCCGATTTGGAATTGCATCCGGGTGCGGATGGTCGTCCGGTGGAATTAGATGCGGACAATGCGACCGGTATCAAATGGCGTTATGTTGCGCGTGATGGCGAAACCCAAGAATCATGGCGCGATTTGGTTTCATGGGATGTTATTCAACAGCATGTTGATTTCGGCGATGTGAACAGTTATATCAATACCAAGGTTGAAAATATTCAGACCCAGTTAAATACGATGGGCGAAAACATTGCGACGATTAACGAAACGTTAACGGATAAACAATCGCAGATTGATAATATCAACAGCAGTATCAGCACAATTAACACGAATTTGGAAACCAAACTGGACAAGAATCAGGGAACCGGTGCCGCGGGCAAGGTTATGATGGTTGATGCGACCGGCCATATTACACCGGGGAATGTTGTGTATTCCACATCCGAAGTAGATCAGTTATTGGACAGTGTTGGCGACGATTTGAATCAGAAATTGGACAAGAATCAGGGTGCCGGCAACGCGGGTAAGGTTTTGGCGGTTGGCGATGACGGTGACGTTATTACCCAAGATATTACATCGGCAATTGGTGTAGATGTCGCCGGCAAGGTTGATAAAGCCCAAGGTACCGCGAACGCGGGCAAGGCATTACAGGTTGGTACCGATGGTAATGTAACATTATCAGATGCACCATTGGGGAATCTGGCATATACGAATAATATAACGGCGGCGGAAATCGCGGATCGTTCATTGCCGGGGACAAAATTGGCCGAAGGTGCGGTAACCAGCACCGAATTGGCGGCGTCAATAACAACCGCGATAACCGAGGCATCCATGCTGGAAAAATGGTGGAAGGAAAACAGTCCAGGTGAAGATGCACTGCTGTCCATTGACTCAAACGGTAAACCACAATGGTTCCTGATCGCGGAATAAAAAAGAAATTCGGGAGTAATTTATAAAGCAAGAGAGGAAGAAAATAAATTAAATCCGTAAAAAAACAGCGTTGATATTGTGTTGGCAATTTCCATACGGTACCGATGCGAAGCAAACAACAACAAACAAATAAAAGGAATTAAAATGAAAATGAATGTCAAAGGTTTAGTTTTCGTCGGTTTTGCTGCGGCTGTTTTTGCAGGTGCGGCGCAAGCGGCGGGTGAAAATAAAACGGTTACGTCATTACAGTATACCGAAGCAACATACGCAAAGAAAACAGATTTGGGTGCTGCTGCGGCGAAAGGTGTTGATGCTAACTTTAATGATACAACAAGTGAAAATTTGCCAACGACCGCTGCAGTTGCGACATATGTAGGAAATCAAGTAAGCACAGCAGGTGGTAGTTATCAGACAGTTCCAGGTGCAAATGACGGACAAAAAGTTGCGAAAGCAGGTGGTGGATGGGAAGCGTTGGATACCGATGCGACCCCGACAGCGAACAGCACAAAGCCGGTTCAATCAGGTGGTGTTCTCACAGCATTGAATGCAAAAGCAAATACTGCTGATTTAGGTACTGCTGCGGCTGCGAATGTTGCAACAAATGGTGTTGCGGCCAGTGAAACAGGTTTGGTAACTGGTGATCAGGTTAATACCGCTATCACAACTGCGACAAATGGGAAGACAGTTCCGGCTACATCTACATGTACCGCGTTCCCATGCGCGTTGGTTGCAACCGCGGCTGATACGTTCAGTTGGGAACCAATCCAACAGTAATCAAACGATTATTGTTTGACCCTTTTGAAAACACCGCCGATTTGGCGGTGTTTTCTGTTTAATTCTTACTTTCCACTAACCACCAACACTTCCCACTAACACTAACCACTAACACTAACCACTTCCCACTTACAACAAAAACATCAATATTATTCCGGTGCCGGCAATTAAAATCGCACCAATCGTCATTGGCCAAAAGAAACGTTTTACCATTGCGTTCGCGCGTTCTTGGAATCGCCACAACAGGTACCCAACAATCGCAAATCGTCCGGTGCGAAATACCGCCGACAGTCCCAAAAATACCAATGCCGGAAATCCCATAAATCCCGCACACATTGCCATCAATTTATATGGAACCGGTGTCACCGCCGTCAAAAAGATTATAAATATGCCGTGTTTGATAAATAAACTTTGTGCCAATTCAAATTTCGCCATTGTCGCAAAATTTTCAATTATCCACACGCCAACCGAATCAAATACCCACATGCCAATCGCATACGCAATCGCACCACCAACAATGGAACCAAATGTCGCCGCCAAAACAACCGGAACCGCACGTTTTTTATTCGCAATAATTGGAGGGGTCATGAAAACTTCGGGTGGAATAAACAAAAATATGGATTCAAACACCGTCATTATAAAAACTATCCATGTGTATGTTTTGCTTTCCGCACGCGATAGCAAATATTCTGAAATCTTCATGATTTTGTTCCCTTGGGTAAAAAAAATTCCTTGATTAAATCTTAATATTTTATACGGTTAGATTACAACGAAATAAATGGATTAGTCAAATGCCAAAAAAAACAACCGATTCAAATCGTAATGACCGCGTCGCCGCAAAAGTTCAGACGATTGTCGCAGAAATACTGCGCGATGAATATGCCGATGATGATATTCTGTCCGGCGTGTCGCTGGTCGGGGCGGTGGCGCATGGCGGATTGCAATTCGTAAAGTTGTTCTTTTATTGCCGCGCAAATGATACCGATGCCGCACAACGTCGCTTGGACGCAGAAACAAAAACGATTCGGTTTTTAATGGGACAAAAAATTGACCAAAAATATGTCCCACAAATCAAATTCGTTTATGACGACACATTGGAACGCGCCGCAAAAATAGATGAATTGTTGAATAATTTAAAGTAATTTTTCCCTTGCGGTCGCGGTTATACGAGTGTATCATTGCCGCAAAGGAAGTGAATTAGTGTAAGTGGTTAGTGTTAGTGGTTAGTGTAAGTGGTTAGTGAAATGAAATCTGTAAAAGAACTAAAAGTTTACAAGTTGGCATTTCAGATCAGTTTAGATATATATAAACTGACAGAACATTTCCCTGGCTATGAACAATTTGGGTTGTCATCGCAAATGCGTCGTGCCGCTGTATCAATATGTTCTAATTTAGCCGAAGGTTGTGGGCGCGGTACCACCAAGGAATATTTGCACTTTGCCTATATCGCAAAAGGCAGTGCAGCAGAGTTAAGTTGTCAGGTTGATTTGGCATGCGCTTTGCGGTTTATCAAAGAACCAAATGCAACAAAATTAAAGGAAGGTATAAGTGAAGTGTTAAAAATGTTATCTGGGTTAATAAGCAAATTGAACGATAATGCTAAACTAACCACTAACACTAATCACTAACAACTGGTGAAACGATGGACCAAAAGAATATTAGAAACTTTTCTATTGTCGCACATATTGATCATGGTAAATCAACGTTATCAGATCGTTTAATTGAATATACGGGTGGCCTTGAATCGCGCGAAATGAAGGCGCAGGTTCTGGATTCTATGGATATTGAACGCGAACGCGGAATCACGATTAAGGCACAAACGGTGCGTCTGAATTACCGCGCCAAAGACGGCCAAGTTTATCAACTGAATTTAATGGATACGCCGGGACATGTGGATTTTTCATACGAAGTGTCGCGGTCGTTGGCCGCGTGCGAAGGCGCGCTGGTTCTGGTTGATGCAACCCAAGGGGTTCAGGCGCAGACATTGGCAAATGCGTATCTGGCGTTGGATAATGATTTGGAAATGTTGCCGGTACTAAACAAGATTGATTTACCGTCCAGTGATGTTGACGGCACGCGCGCCCAAATTTCCGATGTTATCGGTTTGGATGCCGCAGATGCAATCGCGGTGTCGGGTAAAACGGGGGCTGGGGTGCCGGAACTGTTGGAAGAAATTGTGCATAAATTGCCCGCACCGTCGGGTGATGAAAATGCGCCAACACGCGCGTTGTTGGTTGATTCGTGGTATGATTCATACCTTGGGGTTGTGGTGTTGGTGCGCGTGGTTGATGGAACATTGCGTCGTGGTCAAAAGATTCACTTTATCGCGACTGGTGCGGAATACACCGTTGAAAAAATCGGGTACTTTACACCGAAAATGGTTAATGTGGATGAATTATCTACGGGCGAAATCGGGTTTATTATTACGGGGATGAAAACAATTCACGATTGCAAGGTTGGTGATACTATCGCAGATAGCCGCGCAACCGTTGATGCATTGCCGGGGTTCAAACCATCGGTGCCGGTCGTGTTTTCTTCGTTCTTTCCAATGGTCGCCGATGATTATCCGGCACTGCGCGAAAGTGCGGAAAAATTGGCGTTGAATGATGCGTCGTTCGTGTTCACAACCGAAAAATCTTCGGCGTTGGGTTTTGGATTACGCTGTGGATTTTTGGGGCTGTTGCATATGGAAATTATCAGCGAACGTTTGTTCCGCGAATTTAATTTGAACCTGATAAATACGGTGCCAAGCGTGCTGTATAAAATTCATCTGCGCAATGGCGAAGTAATAGATTTGGAAAACCCCGCCGATATGCCAGATATTACAAAAATTGAATCTATTGAAGAACCGTGGGTGCGCGCAACAATTATGATGCCCGATAAATTTATGGGCGGAATTATGTCACTGTGTTCGGAACGTCGCGGAATTCAGGAAAATATATCGTATGTCGGGAACAGGGCGGTTTTAACATACAGATTACCGCTTGCCGAAATCGTGTTTGATTTCTATGACCGCGTAAAATCTATATCATCGGGGTATGCGTCGTTTGACTATGTGGTCCAGGGGTACGAACCGTCTGATTTGGTTAAGGTTTCTATTTTGGTCAACGAAGAAAATGTTGAACCGTTGTCGTTTATGTGCCACCGGTCAAGCGCAGAAAAACGTGGACGCACTATCGTTGAAAAGTTAAAAGACCTGATTCCGCGGCACCAATTTAAAATTCCGTTGCAGGCCGCAATCGGTGGAAAAATTATCGCGCGTGAAACTATCGCGGCATATCGCAAGGATGTTACCGCAAAATGCTATGGCGGCGATATCACGCGTAAAAGAAAACTTTTGGAGAAGCAGAAAGAGGGAAAAAAGCGTATGCGGACATTCGGTAATGTTGAAATACCGCAATCTGCATTTATTAACGCACTGAAGGTGTAATAACAAAAAGGAAGAACTATGCCAGTATTTTCAAAATATAAACCTCAAGAACCAACTAATTTTGAACTTTTTATCGCCATGATACCGGTGGTACGCAAGGCGCGCCGCAATATGAAGGATGCGAAAAAAGCAATCACTGCAAAAGAAAAAGAATATCATTTAAAACAAGATGAACCAAAATTGGCAAAAGCATGCTTTAACCATTTTGACAAGGTTATTGTAGATGCCCCAGAAACCTCATATGTCGAAGATACTGGGTACAAAGAAGATTGCGGATTCTTGAAAGGCAGAACATGCACAAACCAATACTGCACAAGACGTCCGTTGTTGCAAAACTTTGTTAATGCCGAAGAAAGATTTTACAAGGCACGTGCAGAAAAACGCTTGCTGTTGAAAAGGGCGTTGGGTTTTTCAAAATAAGATATTTTATTCTGTGGGGATTTTTATCCCCATGGAAAAATGCGATGTATGAACAAGGGAAAAAATAATGAGCAGATTTCAAGAAAAACTACAAGTTGTAAAACAATCAAAAGCCAAAGTTAAAGAATTGCGTCGCGTTTTAAAATCGCACGAGGCAGATTTTCAATGTCTGGAACCCGCAAAAAGCAAAAGACAAATTATGCACGAAGAATTCTATGGCGCACATAGTATGCCCACAGATTACGCAATGCAGATGCATTGTATGATTCTGCACAAGGATGAACATTGCCCAAATATTACATGTCCGCATATTGAATGGAACAAACAATATGTTGATATAAATGCACAACTGAAATGTGCAAAAGAAGAACGCAGACAAGCAATTTTAGATGTCTTGCATATGAAGGAAAAAGTAGCCGACCTCAAAGAATATAGAAGATTAAAAAAATTAAAGAAGCAGCAAAGCCAAGAAGTGTTGCATCTGTATTTTGCGTATAATCTTGCGTATGATCTTGCGTCGCCCAGTAGCATTAGTGAATATGATGCCGGAAAAGCCAAGCAAGCATACGAAACAGCATTGGCAAAATACAGAGAGACAGAAGCGACATTTGATAAGGCGCGGCGCAAGCTGTGGCAACGCAGTAAATAAAGGATTTGACGATGGGAAATTTAAAAAAGAAAGCGCACGACGCAAGAGTAATGCTAAAGTATTACATATCTGCATTGTGTAAAGCCAAGGCGTACGCAGATTTGTTAGGCGCGGTTAATGAAATTCAAAAATTCGGTGATGCGGGGTGTTTTAATGGCTATCCTGAAATAAACGAAAATTGTGGGCGTTTTAAACACGATTGTGTTTGTGCGGGAAAAACATGTCCAATTTACAGCCTTAATAACGAATACATTGCTGCGAAGAAAAAATTTGAAGAGGCGCGCGTTGCGCACTATCAGGCAGAAACGGCAATGTTTTGTGTAAAGGTCAAAGAATAAAAATTTTGCGCGTTGCGCATACAACCACAGGAGAGAATTGTCATGACACACCAATTCTTTTTCAATCCATATATTTTGGATAATTTGGCGGTGCCCACACGCGGGTTTGATGTGGTCCAAGATGTTTCAGAACCGCGTCTGCGCATGTATATAACAAGTCGCGGTGTCAAAACTTTCTTTGTGCGCAAGCGTATCAATGGCCGAGACCGTCGCGTGATTATCGGAAAATATCCAGATGTTGATATTGAAGAAGCGCGTAGTGCAGTTGTGTCGGCGTTAGAAGTGGCATCAAAAAAAGTTCAAATCAAACGCAAAAAAATTCTGTTCAGTGATTTTATAAAAATATATCTAAAGAATTGTGTTCATCGTTCGGTTGGTTCATACGATAAATTGGTTCGTTCCATTGACAGACATTTGAAAAATTTGTTTGATAAAAATGTTTCGGAAATTACGTCTGATGATATTCGTGAAACAATAAATGGAATTGATGGTGCCGCCATGGCGGAACGTATGCACGAATTGTTGCAAAGTATATTTCGGTATGCAATTACGACCGGTTATGTCAAAGAAAATCCGGTCTTGCAATTGCCAAAGCCCGAACAGAATCGTCGGGTGCGCCCGCTTAATAAACACGGTTTGCGACGGTTGGTGGACGCGGTAAAAAAGTATCCAGACAGTGTTATGCGTGATGCATTTTTGATGTTGGTGTATGGGTTTGCAACCAAGAACCAAGTATTTTCTATGCAGTGGTCTGACCTTGATTTCAATCGTGATATGTGGAATGAAAAACCTTTGTCTGATATGGCAGTTGTGTTATTACAAGATATGCCCCAGGATGGATATTGGGTTTTCCCAGGGCGTGGTCATGGACATTTGACGGATCCGCGCCTTGCGTGGTCGCGCGTTATCAAAGATGCGGGTATACCAAATCTGACCATGGACGATGTGTATAAATTCATGATGCGCCATCTTGTGTGGGCGGGGGATCGTGAAGATTTACGCACAAATATGAATAACTTACTTGAAGAATTATTTATAATTGAATAATTCGGTTTTGTTATTATTTGTTATAATTTCTTGACATGCGCGTCATAAAATGGTACCTTTTGGGACATACACGTCATGAAAGATGACAAAAAGTTTAACATAAATAAAGGATGTAAAATGTCAACTTTTGAAAAAGTGAAAAAATTGGTCGTAGAAAAATTGGGTGTAGATGAATCCAAAGTTACAGAAAAGGCCGCTTTTGTTAATGATTTGGGTGCGGATTCTTTGGATGTCGTCGAATTTGTTATGGCCGTTGAACAAGAATTTGATATTACAATTCCGGATGAAGAAGCCGCAAAATTGGCTACGGTTGGTGATGCAGTAAAGTACATTGATGCACATCAAAAACCAGCAGCCCAAAAACCAGCAGCTAAATAATTTTTGGTAAAAGTGGTTATTATTACCGTCACGCGTTATTGTATCGGGCGTGGCGGTTTTTTTACTGTATTTTTATGTAAAAAAATATTATCATGAGGCATCAGATTAACATTACAAAGGGATTTTTATTATGAAAAGAGTTGTAATAACCGGTATGGGTATCGTATCGCCAGTTGGGTGCGGTGTTGAACACGCATGGAAAAATATTTTGGCGGGAAAATCGGGAATTCGTAAAATAGAAGATATCGATGTGTCAGATTTGGCATGTCAGATTGCGGGTGTGCCAGTGCGTGGGGATGAACCAGGTATGTTTAATCCAGACAGTGTGGTTGAACCACGTGACCAACGCAAAATGGATAAATGTATTTTGTACGGTGTTGTCGCCGCAGACGAAGCGGTTCGCGATGCGGGACTGGCCGAATATACTGGGGACAAAGAAAGGGTAGGGGTTTCTGTCGGCAGTGGTATCGGTGGATTAAATACTATCTATGAAAATTGCATTGAATTGTCTGTAAATGGACCGCGTCATATTAGTCCGTTCTTTATTCCAAAATGTATTATCAATATGGCGGCAGGGCATATTTCAATTAGATATGGATTCAAAGGACCAAATATTGCAACGGTTACGGCGTGCGCAACTGGGGCACACAGTATTGGCGAAGGTGTGCGTTTGATTCAGCATGGTGATGCAGATATTATGATTTGTGGTGGTTGCGAAGGTGCGGTCGGTAAAATCGGTATTGCAGGATTTTCTGCGATGAAGGCATTAAGCACACGCAACGATGATCCAGAAACGGCATCGCGTCCATGGGACAAGGGGCGTGATGGTTTCGTTATGGCCGAAGGTGCAGGCGTATTGGTTTTGGAAGAATATGAACATGCGGTTGCGCGTGGCGCAAAAATTTATGCCGAGGTCGCCGGATACGGCCTGTCGGGTGATGCACATCACATAACAGCCCCAGCGGAAAATGGCGAAGGTGGTGCACGTGCGATGGCCGCGGCGTTGAAAGATGCAGGTTTAAAACCGGCAGATGTTGATTATATTAACGCGCATGGAACGTCAACGGGCCTTGGTGATATGGGTGAATTGATTGCGGTTAAAACTATGTTCGGTGGAACGGGTGCATGTATGTCATCAACAAAATCTATGACAGGACATTTGCTGGGGGCCGCCGGCGCGGTAGAGGCAATATTCTGTGCGTTGGCGATTCGTGATGGCATTGTGCCGGCAACAATTAACCTGAATGACCCAGTGGACGAGGTTGGGGATTTTGATTTGGTTCCGAACGTTGCGAAAAAACGCAAGGTTGATGTTGCGTTGTCCAATTCATTTGGATTCGGTGGAACAAATGCGTCATTGGTTTTAAAGAAAGTGAATTAGTGGTTAGTGTTAGTTATAAGTAAAAACGCGGTGGTTTCACCGCGTTTTTTTTGTTAGGAAAAAGGAGCGTTTTTTGATAAAATGTTGATGTGTAATATTTTGTTTTTGGGGGAAAAGAAATGAAATTTTTAATGGGTATTTTGTTTGCGTTGTTTGCCATGCCAATTGCGTATGCTGATGACGCGTCAAATAGTGCGGCGGAATTGGTTAATGCGACAAGATTAACATGTTCGGGAATATCGGATGAAATATCACAGGTTTCCAAAATTTCAAAAGTAAACACCGCGGTTACTGCGACCGGAACGGTGGCGTCGGGTGGGGCGTTGGCCGCGGGTATTGCAAAATCGCGTGAAGACAAAGAAATTGAACAGTTGGTCAAACAAATTTGTGATGCGGGTGGTTGCACACCCGAAGGTGTCAAGGCCATGAGTTTGGAAAATTTCTTTAATAATGTTATGGGGCCAATGGCGCAAATTGCCGAATTACAGAAAAAATTGGAACGTTCCAAAAAATTGGGAAATTGGCGTACGGGGCTTATGGCGGGAACAATTGGAACCAATTTGGCCTCGGCGATTATATCGGGCATAAACGCGGATCAATCTGATTTGATTCAGCATATAGAGGCCTGTAATACCATGATAGAATCTGTTAAAAATTTTTCGGGTAAATTTACGGATAATGATATAAATCCAATGGAAAAGAAGTTGTATGATATTAAAACGTGGTGCAGTCCGATAAACACTCGCGATGTTGAAAAAATTGAAAAACGCATGAAGGGTGTGATGGGGACATCTATTGCGGGGGTTGTAATTGGTGGTGTTGGAACCGCGACCAGTGCGGCGGCAAATTCTGATAAATATATGAATGTGAATAATAAACTGGCGTTATCCGAAGAAGATAAACAAAAAGAAAAAAGGTTGAACAGAACGGCAAATGTTATGGCGGGTGCCAATGTGGCAACGGGTTTGGTGGAAACAGGTTTAAACATATCGCTGATTAAATTAACCAAATATCTGATGACAACGGCGGAACAGTGCGAAAATATATTGCAATGATAACCAAAATTAAACTTGCATTGCTATCATTTTTGGTATGGTTGCCGATGGTTGCGGTGGCGGCGGACCATTGTACAAACCCCGATGAATATACGGTTGATCGTCGGTGTTATGTTACCGATGAACAGAAAGCCCAAAAACCATTTAATTCGGTAGTGGCATTGATTGATGGCGGTGGAATTTATTGTACGGGGACTATTGTAACCCAAGGAACCCGCTATTCGCCGTTTTTCAGTTACAATACCCAAAATCAAAATCCAATTATTTTAACGGCCAAACATTGCACCGACAGAAATCGTGATGGCCAACCAGACAAAACGTTAAAGATTATGTTGCAAGATGGTCAAAAAATAGAAGTCAATTTTGCCAAGGCCGGCAATTACAACATATTGGATGGCACAAATGACGATGGGGATTGGGCGGTATATGAATTGCCACTTGTATATTCTGTGGAATATATGCAAAATGATTTTGATTCTGTTTATTCATCATTTGCTAGTGGTTTATATTCGGGTGTAAGTGTATCTGTTGTTGGATATGGATTCCTTAAAATTATGAGTGATGCCGAAATAGAAGAATTTAGACAACGCTATATTGATTATCTAACCGAAAATAAATTTGATGTTCCAGAAAAGCGAGATGAGTTTAGTTATAAAACTGATTATGATAAAACTGGCATGTTACCAGACGGTGGGGTGGATATGGGACATGATCATTGGAACGATTTTATAATAACAGAATATATTAAAGATTCTGGTTATGTATATGATACTTTTTCTGATTATGCATTAAAGGTTTCAAAGTGTAAATACCTTGGGCGCGATGACGATTTATGTCAAACGTGGGGTGGTAATTCTGGGGGTGGATATTTTAATAATCAAGATGATATATTGTGTATACTCACCAAGGGAGAGAACATTATTGGTGGATTTTCACATGCCGCCGCAACCAAATGTGTGGTGCCAGATGCCACCGCGTACTATGCAAAATAAATCAAGGTATTATTTGCTTTCTTCGTCTTTACCCAAACCAATTGTATTTTTAACCGGTTCAATAATAGATTTCTTTGCACTGTCCAATGTACGAATCAGGGCGCGACGAATCTTGCCCGATATGGTCATTGGTAAACTGTCCACAAATTCTATGATACGCGGATATTTATATGTCGCGGTGCGATTACGCACATGGTCTTGTAATTGGCGAATTAAAATATCGTTGCCTTGGAAATATTTATTCAAAACGATTGTTGCCTTGACCGCCTGACCGCGTGTTGGATCGGGAACGCCAGTAACCGCAACTTCACGAACCGCTGGATGTTCCATCAGGACACTTTCTACTTCAAATGGACTGACGCGGTATCCAGATGATTTGATTAAATCATCGTTGCGACCGACAAACCAATAATATCCATCTGCATCGCGATATGCCACGTCGCCAGTGTGATAGTATCCATCACGGAAAACCTGTTCAGTTAATTTTTCATCGTTATGATATTTTTGGAACAGTCCAACCGGCCGTCCATTTTCCAATGATAAACAAATTTCGCCGACCTTGCCATCTTCAACAGGGCGGCCACCTTCGTCCAATAATTTCACGTCCCATCCCGCCGCAGGCATGCCCATGCTGCCCGGTTTGGGTTCTATCCATTCGTTTGTGAATAACTGAACGGTTGTTTCGGTTTGGCCGAACCCTTCGTGTAACTTTATTCCGGTCATGTTCAGAAAACGTTCATAAACCTCTGGATTTAATGCCTCGCCGGCAACATCCGCTTTGACCAATGAAGAAATATCATATTTTGATACATCTGCGTGAATTAACATTTTGTACACCGTTGGTGGTGCGCAGAAAGATGTAACATGATTTTCTGAAATTACACGCCATAAATCGTGTGCAGTGAATATTCCTGCAACATCAAATACAAATACGGTTGCCCCCGCCAGCCATTGTCCGTACATTTTCCCCCACGAGCATTTTGCCCAACCAGATTCGGACAATGTAAAATGAATATCGCCATCGTGCAAGCGTTGCCAAAACAGTGCGGTATTTATATGTCCCAACGGATAGATGTAATTGTGTGCAACCATTTTTGGCATGTCTGTTGTGCCAGATGTGAAATAAATTACCATGGTATCGGTGTTTTCATTTGGAACGCGTTCCAATGTTTCTGGCATGGTTTTTAATGATTCTGCAACTTCATCATTTGAAATAAGTGTTACATCCGAATCGCCAATCGCAGTTTTAATTTCATTTATAATATGACCGTCATCAAATGCGATAATCGCATGGGTCTTGGCCGCATCTATGCGATATTTGATATCTTCGGCCTTTAATTGATTTGTTGATGGAATTGGAATCACACCAACCTTGTGCATGGCCATCATTAAAATCCAATATTCCCAACGACGACGCAAGAACAGTAAAACAGTATCGCCTTTCTTTAAACCCCGCGAAGTCAGGAAATTCGCCGCCGCATTTGACATACGCGACAAGTCAGAAAAAGTGAAATTTATTTTTTCACCCGAATCGCCAACCCAGATAATTGCCAATTTGTCTGGTGTTTCACGTGCAATTACATCAATAACATCGTAGGCAAAGTTAAAATGTTCTGGAACAATTGGCCGTGCGTTTGCAATGTAATCTGCATAGTCCGTAAAATTATCTTTCTGTAAAAATCTGGTTGCGAACATATTTTGAACCTTTTCTTGTCTTTTATTCTCGTCAGCAAATAATGACGCATTCTGCGTGAAAAACAAGCAGAAATAAAGCAAAAAATAAAAAAAGTTAAAAAAAAGTTGCAAATGAATATTGGTGTTCTATAATCGGCGTGTTCCTCGGAACGTTTGTTTGTTGTGTGTGATCGGAGTATAGCTCAGCCTGGTAGAGCGCTACGTTCGGGACGTAGAGGTCGTAGGTTCGAATCCTGTTACTCCGACCATAAATTTAAACCGCCGGCAATTCCTTCGGCGGTTTTAATTTATCCTGTTCGGTGTTAAGGATGAGAACCGTGGTTCGACACGATAGTTGGGCTACACAAACAAAGTGCGGTGTAACCCTTACGTGTGGTAAGTGAAACGAACAATCCTGTGACGTAGACCATAAATTTAAACCGCCGGCAATTCCTTCGGCGGTTTTTGTTTTGTGATTACTAACAATTGTGATAAAATATTAGGTTGAAAGAAAGGAGATTTTTATGGACAGAGTACAGCTGTTGCAAGCGCGATTGAAAGTTATAAGAGAAACATCCCCAGTGGTAACAGACGAAGAAATTAAAATCATATCAGAAATATTCATGGAAAGTGTGGAAAGCGGTGGTTTTATCTCCGAAGAAGAAGTTCGAAAATTGTTTATGCGGAATCCGAATGAAAAGCAACTTACCGATTTGCTGGAAGCATGTTACGAAGAGAATCCTGAAGATTTTCTCAATTTTATTTGGGCACTCGACAGTGAAAGTCAAAGAGGACGGACCCCTGGACCACATCCTAAAATATCGCCAACAGTTGTAAAGAATCTTATAAGAGCCGATGCCAAGGTCAAGGCGGATTTAGCAGAATATGATGAAACTGATAATATCTATAGTGACTATGAATGGATTTGGAGTATGGGATATAACACCCCAGATATAGCGCAGGTTATGATTGAAGCATTAAAGAATAAATTACAAACGGCGGTGGAAGAAGGTTCATATGAGGCGGTA
>JAEEQU010000012.1 GCA_016285415.1 Alphaproteobacteria bacterium
GATACGAAAAAAACGGAATCTAACAAAACCAAAACTAAAAAGACGGATAAGAATACTGCGAAGAAAACAACGAACGATACCAAAAAGGCGACAAAACAAAATACCGAAGTACAAAAAATTGCGGCGCGTTCGTCCAGCAAATTTACATGGCCGGTACGCGGAACTATATTGTCGCATTATGGCGCAAAAGAAGGTGGGTTGTATAACGATGGAATTAACATTGGTGCGTCGTTAAACACACCTGTTGTGGCGGCGGAAAATGGTGTTGTTGCATATGCTGGGAACGAAGTACGCGGTATGGGTAATCTGATTATTATTCAGCATGCAGATGGTTGGATGACGGTTTATGGACATATGAATTCTATGACGGTACGGCGTGGCGCACGTGTATCTGTTGGTCAAAAGATATGTACGGTTGGCAAAAGTGGTCGTATCGCAAAACCACAATTACATTTTGAAATTCGCAAGGGAACCAAGGCATATAATCCGGTGAATTATTTGAAGAAATAGAGATATTCAGATATGAAAAATACAATGAATTTTGGCAACTGTTTTGAACTGGCGACCATGGCAGAGATTCAACATTATATGGTGCGAAAACGTATAGAGGGTCAGGTTTATATGCCCGCTGTTGATAACAAAGGAATCGATTTTGTAATTAGGGTTGGAAACAAGAAGTTGGTAAAATATATAGAGGTTCAGGTAAAGGCACGTTCAACCAGAGGGTTGTTTTCAATAGATAAATTTAATGATCGTGATAATTATTGGTTTATACTATATAATCAGAACGGCGCTGGGTATGATATGTATATTTTGCAATCAAAAGAAGTGAAGCAAATAATGACCGAAAATGGCAAAAAAACATTAAAAGCGAAAAATAATAAACTGAGTGTATCAAAAATAAAAAAATATGAGCAATCAGACGTTGGGGTGATTTGTAATACAAAATAAATATTTAATTACAGAAAATAAAAAACCGGCGCAATGTCGGTTTTTAATTTTTGGTGGGCGCATGGGGACTCGAACCCCAGACCCACTGATTAAGAGTCAGTTGCTCTACCAACTGAGCTATGCACCCATGGGTCTTTTGACCCGCTGATTATATACCTTTTTTTATAAATTGCAAGTTTAAAACACCTGATGCCCGCTATGCCACGATTCCCAAGGTATCCATACCTATATAAACTTGGCAATACCCATGATAAGATTATTTTGTTCAAGAGTGTGAATACACCCTAACATAAAAACAAAAAGGAGAAAAAATGAAAAAAGTTGCAATTCCTGTCTTGGCCGCAATTGTTGCGTGTCCCGCCATGGCCGGCCAACATAGTAGTATGTCGTTCTGGGATACCGTAAATCCATATATGGGTTTGCGTATCGGTGCAGGTTATACAAATCATAATTACAGTTATAATGATAAAAAGAAATCTTTGACTGACGAAGAAATGCATGGTCGTGTTGCATTGGGGTTAAGTATGCTGTGCAACAAAGCACGAACTGAAGTTGAATGGTCAATATTTACCAAAATGAAAGACGATTCCACATTCGCAGGCGACAGAGTCAAGGTTGATACCAAATTGCAAACATTGTTAATGAATACCTATATGGAATTTGGTGATTACAGTATGGTTCGTCCATTCGTTGGTCTTGGCGCCGGTGTGGCATTTGCAGATGTTTCACGTGATGTTGTGGGTATCGGAACAAAAAGTCAGGACCAAACAAGATTCGCTGCGATGGGCACAATGGGTATAACCATAGATTGGCGCGTGTTCGCCGTTGATATGGCGTTCCGCTATACATACGCAGATATCAATTCCGGCCTGCATAATTTCGGTGGCGATATTGGCATCAGATATATGTTCTAGTTTTTTATTTTCATGACTATGTAATAAGACCTCAAATTTGTTTGAGGTCTTTTTTTGTCTTGATTTAATTCCAAAAAAATATGAAAATGTGTTTCACAAAAAAAAATAACAACGCGCGGTGCCAAGACACGTAAGTCCAGTTGAGGCACCGTTTTTTATGTTAAAAAAAAGGAAAAATATGATAAGACGATATCCGCAAAATATCAAAGAAGCAATAATTTCTGCAATTCCAAATTGCTTTACAATGGCAACCGTAATGATGAATTTGAATATGTGGATTTATGATGTATGGTCGTTTGAAAATGTTCTAAGAACTTTTCCGATTATTTACTGTACGGCATTTTTATTAGATTTTTTCTTGGTCGGACCATTTGTTCAACGTGTTGCCACGTGTTATAATTTTGTTAGGTATATGATGTTCTTGCGAGTTGGTTTGATGGCGGGAATATTGACATTTGTTGCACCGATTTTGGAATCTGGTTATATACCGACACTGATGCGATATGTGACCGCGTTTCCACGCAATTATGTAATTGCGTTGCTGACACAGGCATTTATTGCAATGCCGTTTGGTGTGTATGTATTGGGAATGTACCGTGTCAAAAAAGCGAAATAGATTTTAAAATTACTTATTAAATGCCACTCATATTTGGGTGGCGTTTTTAATTTTAGGCAATCATACCTGACGAAAATGGCAAATATTTATAATATAATTTGTTTCGTAACAACCCAAGGGAGATAAAAATGAAAAAAATAATAAAACAAATTATGAGTTTAACAATTGCTTTTTGCGGGGTATTATTATTGGCCGCGTGTGGTGGGGGATGTGGTGGTGACCATCATAATATGCATAAATATCGCGGACATCGTAATATGGCCGAACCCCAGGAAGTCGTCGTATACGAAGCCAGTGAAACAATAGTTGCCGAAGTTCCAATGGCAAATAAAATGAAGGCAAAAATGTACACGCGCAATGGCCGTGGTGGGACATCAGAAATGGGATATATTAAATTTACGCCGGCGGGAAATGGCGCAACAATGATGGTTGATGTAACCGATTTGCGTCCAGGCAAAGATTATGTTGTTAAAATTTATCCATGTGGAAATTGTGATGATTACAGTTGCTGCGCTGATAAATGTATGAATATTACATTGCCAGTATTAAGTATAGAGACCCAAGGACGTTTAACCCAAACATTTAATATCCCAGGTGTCAATTGCTCTAATTTGAATAATGCCAAAATTGTCTTGATGCGTGATGGTGGGTACAAGGCCGCATGGGGCAGAATTAAATGGGCAAAATAAACGAATTTGTTGAACAAAAATCGCCCATTTTAATGGGCGTTTTTTTACTTTAAGAAAAAAGTCCTGTGTGCTAAACTTGGTCCGTAATGAAACGGATATGTTTGGCATTTTTTATGTTTTTGTTCGTTCCCATTGGTTTTGATGCCTATGCGGTGGAAAACTATTATTATTCGGGAAATGTTGTTATTGGTGATAATGATGTCATAGATGGTAATGTTTATATCACGGATGATACAGTAATTGAAAACAATGGAATTATACGCGGAAATATCATTTTTAATGATGCGTATAATTTAAGTATAACAAATCACAACGTCATAGAAAGCAATTTTATGAGTGCACCAGGCGCAACAGTTACGCAAATTGTATCAAATCAAAATGATATTTATGGAATTGATAATTTGAACAACCATGTGTTAAAAGTACAAAATGCAAATATGTTGAATATGGCAGATTTAATAGCCATAGCGGGTGGTGTGTCTGAAATGGATATCACAGATTCTGTGTTGATTCTGGGTGATGATTTGTCATATTTTACCGCGCCGATTTATTTGAATCATAATGATACATTGTTTATAAATGGGACAAATTTGACGCAATCGTGTACATTTTTGTCTAATATTCATGGCGCGCCATATATGGAATTGACAGATATAGATCCAATGTATGTGGCCACGCCAGATATTGACGGTGGCGCATTGAAGATTACATTATTACGTCAAACCAATTATTCATTGGTTTTTGATGGGCCGTTGGGACAATATCTGGACGGATTGCGGAATGCAAATGCAGACGATAAATTATTAAGAAAATTGGATAATGCGGCCACACGAAGTGCAATGCACAATGTGTTAAATAAATCAGGGCGTGTTAATCCAATTAAATTATTAGAACCAATTCAAATTGTAAATGCATTGAATGATGTGCGTGTGTTTAATAATGCCGATTCAATGGCGAATATTGTTCCAATGTATATTTCTTCGGATGAATTTAATGTTATTGGTGGTGCATTAAATATTTTGGGCGAAGTGGATGATAATATATTCGCGCGTGTTGGATTATTTGGTGGGCGGATGAATTATAGTGGCGATTTAGATGAATATCATTCTTGGCTATACGGCGCAAATGTTGATGTTGCGTATATGGATAAAGATTTTTATGTTGGAACATATACCACGTTTCTATATTCCAAATTTAGTGATATGTCGGTTTTTGATAATGGCAAAATTGTTAAAAATCCAAGTGGATTTACCGGGCGTTTTGGATTTGATGCAGGGCCTGTATTTGAGATTAGTGATGAAATAAAAATTACGCCATTTGTGGGCGGAACAATAGATTATGCAAAAATATTAAATAACCACAATACAGATTTTAATGCACGTGGCGGTATAGAATTTACTGTTAATACCACCCAAGATGGAAATAAATATGATGCGGGTATGCGTACATTTGTTCAAACGGATGGTGGTATATATGCAATGATATATTCAGATATGTTATCTGTTGCAGACGGTATTGGTGGCGGTATTAACCTTGGTGCGTTATACAACAATTCGGTTTTATCATATAAAATTGGTGCAGATATAAATATCTTATTTTAATGTTACGTCTTTGCCACGTAATGATGCACGGTTTGCCGCCGTGATTTTTATGTCGGCAATTGCAGATGAATCATCCCGATTTTGAACAATGCATTGCTGCATATACGGTGTGCGATAGAGCAAGTGATGTCCAGTTTTATCACTGCCTTCGCATAGGCATGTAAATGTTTTGTTCACACATGTTTCATTAAATTCGCGTTGAATCTCATTAAGCGTGTTATCCAATATTGCCAACCGTTCGCGTTTTATATTTTCTGGGATTTGATTGGGCATTAATGCCGCCGCGGTATGTGGACGTGGCGAATATTTAAACGAATAAGAATTTATATAGCGAACCTGTTTTGCAATTTTTAATGTTTGTTCAAAATCGGCATCTGTTTCGCCCGGGAACCCGACAATAAAATCACTGGATATCTGAATATCGGGACGTGCCGCGCGCAGTTTATCTATGATTTCAAGATATGAATCCAAACTGTATGGGCGATTCATCCGTTTTAAAACATCGGGCGAACCGCTTTGGATAGGCATATTTAAAAACGGCAGAAGTTTTGGTTCTGTCTTAAACATTTCTATTAAATCGTCGGTCATTTCGGTTGGATAACTGGATGTGAAGCGTATACGATACAGGTGTGGAATTTTCGCGGTTTCACGAATTAAATCTGACAGACGATATGTTTTTCCGCTTTCATCAGTATATTTATATCCATTAACATTTTGCCCAAGAAAACAAATTTCAAATGCGCCAGTTTTTACCGCATGAATTGTATCACGCATAATATCTGCAAATGGTCGCGATATTTCACGACCGCGTGTGAACGGCACAATACAATATGTACAGCAGTGGTCGCAACCCTCTTGAATTGGAATATATGATACAACGGGCGCAGTTACAATTTGTGGCATTTCATCAAATTTTTCAAGACCACTTAAATCAATATTTAACAACCGTGCATCTGGGTTTTCCAAAATCTGTGGTAATTTGTGATAACTTTGTGGGCCAAGAACAAAATTTAAATCAGGCATTCTGTGAAATGCGGTTGCGCCAGCTTCACGTGCAACGCACCCAACAATACCAAACAGTGCATTCGGTTTTTTCGCATCGCGGATGCGCCCAAGTTCAGAAAACACTTTATTGGTTGCCTTTTCGCGAACGGAACACGTGTTTAATATAATAATATCCGCATCTGCAACACTATCTGTTTGTGTCATGCCGCGTGCATCCAACATGGCGGCAATACGCCAACTGTCGTACACGTTCATCTGGCAACCAAAAGTTTTAATAAAGTATTTTTTCATTTATCTGCGTTTGCCGTTGGTTTTTCTTTGCGATTGGTATTGTGCCTGCAACGCTTTCACTTCACCAATAAGTCGTATCGGTTTAATTTCTGTAAAATTCATAGGAGTCAGAAAAAACCGTTGTCCAAAAATTATGTCATAAATTGTTTGTATGATCTGTGGTTCATTGTTCTTCATATCCTATCCTTTTTGTTTAGTTTAATTTGTTTTTAAGAATCTCGTTTACAATTGCAGGGTTTGCTTTACCCGCGGATGCCTTCATTACATTGCCGACAAAGAACCCAAGCAATCCTGTTTTACCAGATTTATATTGTTCAACCTGGGACGGATTATTCGCAATAACTTCGTCAATTATCTTTTCAATTGCACCAGTATCGGTAATTTGTTTCATACCGAATTTATCGGCAATTGCATGTGGCGTTCCATCTTCTCCATCCAGCATTTTGATAAAGATATCTTTGGCCTGTTTACCGTTGATTTCGTTGCTTGCGACCATATCAACTAATTCCGCTAAATCAGATGGCGTTATAATACGCATGCCGTCAATGATGCCGGATTTTTCATTTGTTATATCATAATTTTCTGGATGTGCGAACAGTTCGGAAATCATCCAATTTGCGACGCCCTTGGCGCGTTCTGGTTTGTCGCCAACCGCCGTATCAAACCAGTGCGATATATCAACCGTTTCGGTTAAACGTGTCGCATCATATTCAGATAAACCGAATTTTTCAATATAGCGCGTGCGTGTCGCTGTGGGTAATTCTGGCATGTTTTTGCGAATGCGTTCAATTTGTTCATCGGTAATAATCAATGGCAACAAATCGGGGTCTGGGAAATAACGATAATCCAGCGCGTCTTCTTTGCTGCGCAGAACGCTTGTTGTGCCGTCACCCTGGTTAAAACGCATTGTGCAACGGTCTATCTTGCCACCGTTTTCAAGTATTTCAATTTGTCGTTTTGCCTCGTATTCAATGGCGGTTTTAATAAATTTAAATGACACCATGTTTTTAATTTCACAGCGTTCATTAAAGTATTTCGCACCAACAGGGCGAACCGAAACATTTACATCGGCACGCATAGAACCTTCTTCCATGTTCGCCTTGGATACACCAAGTGCGCGTGCAATTTCACGAATTTGACGCAGGTATTTTTCCGCTTCGTCTGGAGATGTTATATAGGAGTGATTTTCTGGATGATTGATGTCTATGAAAGTCACGATTTCTAATAACATAACGCCACATCTATTCAAATCAACAAAAGTTTTTGATGGGTGCATATCATGTTTGTTTTTAGCCGCGTCTTGTTCCAGATGTGCGCGTTCTATTAAAATCTTTTTTGGTTGCCCATCATCGCCAAGAATTTCAATCCAACCATTGTTAACAACGGCAGGTTCGCCAGATGCCTGGGTGATCTGGTATCCTTGGGGCAGGTCAGGGTAGAAATATTGTTTACGAGCAAAACGGCTTTCCTTCGCGATTTCTGCATTTATTCCTAAACCAAATTTAATTGCCTGTTCAACACAGTGTTCGTTCAAAACTGGCAACATTCCGGGCATAGCCGCATCAACGAATGATACTTGAGTATTTGGGGTGACGGTCGGATTATAGTTCGCAGATGCGCCACTGAATATTTTACTTTTAGACAGGACCTCTATATGTGTTTCAAGTCCCACCACAACTTCCCATTCGCCTGTTTTGCCTTTTATTGTAAACATTTTTATTTTTCCTTGCTTTTTTGTTTTTTGTGCTTTATTATGTCCCTCACGGATGGCCAGATAGCTCAGTTGGTAGAGCAAGGGACTGAAAATCCCTGTGTCAGTGGTTCGATTCCACTTCTGGCCACCATTTTTATTTTGCTCTTTTTTTCAACCATAGAATCAATTCCCCTAAAAATCCCACAACTCAGTGGTTCGATTCCGTATCTACCCACCATTTTTATTTCCCCATAATTTTTGTTGGTCTGTTATCTATGTTTGCGAATTGTTCAATGTGTTTTGCCAATTGCAATACACGTACATCATCAAACATTTTCCCAACAACCTGCATGCCCAGTGGCAGATTATTTGATGCGATACCACATGGAACGCTGCATGCGGGGATACCCGCCAAATTCATCGCCACAGTGAACAAATCCAATGCATAGCATTCAAGTGGTGATAAATCAGATTCCAATGGCAAAGCGGTTCCTGCGCCCGCCGGACACACGATTAAATCACAGTTTTCAAATGCAGTGTTAAATGCATTTGCAATTAAACGACGAACACGTGCGGCCTGCATAAAATACACTTCGTATGATTCTGATGATAATACCGCGGTTCCAATAATCATACGGCGTTTTACTTCGTCACCGAAACCAGCGGCGCGCGTCTTTTTAAATGTATCATAAATATCTTTGCCTTCTACGCGCAGACCATAACGTACACCGTCATAACGCGCCAGATTAGAAGATGCTTCGGCTGGGGCGATAATATAATATGCAGCCAACGCATCCAAAATATTTGGAATAGATACTTCCATAATTTCTGCGCCCGCGGATTTTAAATCTGCAACGCGTTTTTCAAATAGATTTTTCATATCGTCAGAAATTTTCACATTTGCAAATTCTTTGATGATACCAATACGTAATTTTTTACCATTACCCAAAATTGGTTGTAATGGTGTGGTCAGGTTTAATTTAACATCTGCGCTGGTTGAATCTTTGGCATCATGCCCCGCCATAGCTGACAGCAATAATGCCGCATCATCAACAGTGCGTGCAATTGGCCCGGGGGTATCCAAACTGGATGCGAATGCAACGCATCCCCAACGTGAACACAGGCCATATGTTGGTTTCATACCAACAAGTCCAGTAATAGAGCAGGGGAAACGTATAGAACCACCGGTGTCGGTTCCGGTTGCGCCCATTGCCATACCAGATGCGACCGCCGATGTAGAACCACCTGATGAACCGCCGGCGGTCAAATGTTTTTCAAATTGCCATGGATTCACCGGTGCGCCAAAGTAAGATGTTTTTGAAAATGTGCCCATCGCGAATTCGTCCAAATTGGATTTGCCAAGCAACACTGTTCCAGTATCTATAAGTTTTTGTGAAACGGTTGATTCATATTCTGGAACAAAATTTTCCAACATGTGTGATGCCGCGGTTGTACGAATACCACGTGTAGCAAACAGGTCTTTCATTGCAATCGGAATACCATCCAACATTTTCGCATCGCCATTTTTAATGCGGTCGTCCGCGGCAGCGGCATCCGCCATTGCGCGTTCGGCCGTAACCGTGATATACGCATTTAATTCTGGATTATATTTTTCAATTCTATCCAAATGCGCGCGCGTCAATTCGGTCGCACTGATTTCACCAGATTTTAATTTGCTTAACGCTTCGGTTATGGTTAGGTCTATCATCGTGTTTTATCCTTGTGTTAGAAAGCCCTTTTGTTGTTTTTTATTTTGAATAGTCGGGTGTCACGAAACTTTTTCCAATCAGCCCTATGACATAATCATTTTTGCATTTACGATCAAAGATACATTGTGGGCAAGTTGTGGCGGACAAACACGCACATTCTGAATGAATTGTGTTCGGGGTCAGTTCAATATGTAATTCATTATTTCTGGCGCGGTTAGGTATCAAGAAATTAAAGATAGATACTTTTGTTTGACTGACTTTGAACTCGGTTATACAACCAATGTGTGGATATGGTGTTGACCGCAGTTTTTGGAAAAATTTATTTATTTCTTCTTGTGTGAATTCACCGAACAAAACCTTAACACAGCTGTTGGAGGCAATGTCTTGTGATTCAACATATACATTTGTTTTCTTTTTAGACATTTATTTACCTTTTCTTTAATGCCGCGATTTATGCGCGATAGAACGTTTGCTGTTTGTTAGGTTGTTTGATTGTTTTGTTATTCTTGTGTCATTTAGTCCCCATCCATGACCTTGGGTACTGCAAAGTATCCGCGGGATACACCCGCTTTGTCGGGGGAATTGGCCAAAACCGCGTCACGAATACCACCATCGGTAACGACATCGGCGCGCAGTGGCAAACTATGTTGTGCCGGATTCAGCATCGGTTCAACACCATTTGTGTCAATTTTCTGCAGTTTATCCAGCCATTCAATCACAGAATCTATATTCATTTGTTCTAATTTTTCATCGGGAATTTCAATGTGAATTAAATCCGCGAATTTGTGTAATTGTTGCTTGCTAAATGCCATTTTGAATCCTATTATTTCAGTGTAAAGGTGATTATACAATGATTTTAAGCAATTTCAAGGTTTTTAACGCAATTGGTCGGCTGCTCGGAATAGATTGGGGCGCGCGGCGTACTGGGGTTGCGGTATCAGATGCGGATAGGGGTTTCGTCTTTGCACGTGAACCAATTATTGCCAAGAATTCGGATGAATTGGTAAACGCGGTGTTGAATATTGTTAATGCTGAAAAAATTGTTGGAATTGTTATTGGATTGCCATTGCGCACAAATGGGACTGATTCCGAAACAACGGCAATGGTGCGTGTGTTTGCGGACGCGCTAGCCCAAAAAACAGATGTGCCGATAATGTTTATAGATGAAACATTGTCATCCACCGCCGCCCAAGAACAAATGGGGCGTGTTCGCCGGACAGATATCAAGGAAAAATTAGATTCCAATGCCGCCCGCGTAATACTTGAAAACGCAATAGAAATGATGAAGAGATAGTGGTTAGTTGTTAGTGATAGTTGTAAGTGGTTAGTAAAAACGGTCGCAAATGCGACCGTTTTTTAAAGTGTTTTATTTTTACCGAAATTATAACTGATACCGGCACTGACCGTTGGGGTTGATGTAAATTCTGGGGTATCCGTTTGTGTTGGGGTTATGTTATCAACCCCGATAAAACCCTGGACCCCGTTTTTGCCGACCCCAATCATGACAGAGTAAGTTTCGTCCTTTTTAAGTCCCTGTACAACATAGGTCATATTGTTATCAAGCGTGGTGTATGCGCCACGAACAAAGGCATTGAATGCTTTGGTATCAAAATTGTAATTGCCGCCACCGGTTATACCAATTTGACCATTGGTCACAGTTGCACTCGCAAAAAGTTTATTTGTATTACCGATTTCTGTCGCGGTTGCCAAAACAAATTTCCATCCATCTGCGGTAAATGATTGACTTACCTTGGCCCAAAAATCTGCATGATTTGGATTAGGAATAATGAAAAATCCCTGACCGTAACCACCAATCATACCAAGTTCAATCATGGTGCCGTTTGCTTGAACGCCTAATACGACACGTTCACTAAGGTTCCCGAATATTGAAAGGTTTTTTTCAGTATCATATTTCAGATTTTGAACACCGTTCAGAAATACTGTACCAAGTTCTGTTACATCACGGCCAGATTTTAAAAATAATTTAGTATTAGGACCAAAATATTTACCGATTTCAATAAGGCATTTATTATTAAGTGTTTTTAAATCGGTGTTGTTCGCAATTAACAATTCTGCAGCAGAGAAATCACCGTAAAAACCGTTCTTTTCAACATTAGCACTAAATGTTGGTATAATATCGGTATAAAATATCGTTTTATCCTTTTGAAGTTCAAGGGCAGAAATATTGCTAAATCCGACTTTGACTTCTGTCTTTACGGGTTCATCCCCGTCATTTTCTTGACGATCTTTGGTTTGTGCCGATGCCGCGCCACAGACACACAAGAAAGAAGCAATAGTTAAAACTACTTGTCTAATTTTTATTCTAAGGTCCGCGTTTGTAAATTTGTTCTTTTTATTTTGCATAATTTTTTAATCCTTATATTTTTAAGCAAATGTAATACAACATTTGTTATTTGTCAAGTTTTTGTAAAAAATCTTACAATTTTTGCATTTTACATTGAATTAATCTTCGCTTTTATCGGGTATTTTGCCATCGGCAGACAGCAGTATCGCAATCCAACGCGTAGAATCAAACTGTGCCGTAATGATAAATGTTGCCACCAACAGCGGAACGCTGAAAAACATTCCTGCAACACCCCAGATTAAACCCCAAAATACCAAGTTTATAAGTATCGCCAGTGTGGACAGGTTTAATGTTTTTCCGGTTAATTTTGGTTCTATGATGTTTCCAAATATAATTTGCAGGCCAATCAGTCCCAATGAAATCAGGACGATTTCATTTAATGATGCACCAGATATGGCCGCAAATAATATCGGCATTGTGCACCCAAGAATTGCACCGATTGTTGGAATATAACTTAAAATAAATATTGCGAATGCCCACACGCCCGCAAATTGCAAATCCAGCATATACATCCATGCAAATGATACCAGACCTGTTATACCAGACACGAGTGTTTTCATAAATAAATATTTTTTCATATTTTCATCAATGCTCTGCAGAATATAACGCGCCTTTTTGCCCTGGCTTTTATTGTGGAATAATGCGGCAAATTTTTTATGAAATGTGCTTTGTTCTACAAACATAAATATCATGTACACAATTACCATACCCATAGATGCCGCAATGTGCGCGACAGATGAACCGACACTGGATACAATAGATGTTATGTTTGGTACGGCGATATCTGTTAAATTCAGTCCCAAAGTATTTGATATATAATTCCACAGGGAATTTAATCCTGTCTGGATTCCAGGTATCGCGACCAATAATTCTGAAAACATTGGTCGTACCCGTGTCACAAATAGATATATTAAACCTACAAAGGTTACAATGGACAAAATGTTTGAAAAAAATGTGAACAGTATCTTGTTACCGTTTTCTGGAAACAGTTTTCGATAGTATGTGGACATTGCGTTTATCAAATACCATAAAAATGTCGCAACCAACAGCGGAATAAAAATGGAACTGCCCAGCCACAGCAAAAACACTGCACCGGCAAATAATAAAATACCGTTCATAGAAAACACCTTTTTTATTACATATTATATATGTCTATTCTATCACAACTTTGCCTTTTGACAAAGTGGTTATATGCGATGGTGATACCGCGTTGGTGAAATCTGGTTGATGACTGATGAATAAAAACGTTGTGTTCGGCATAGAATGCATTACGTCCGCAATTTGTGCGCGAACCGTTGCGTCTGCACCAGAATCTGGTTCGTCCAAAATCGCCAGTTTTGGTTGGGTCAATAACAGACGTAACAACATTAACCGTTTGCGTTCGCCACCCGAAAAACCAACATTAACACATCTGTTTAACCAATCACGTGGGATGTTTAATTGTTCGCGTGCGTTTTCCAGCATTTCTAAAAATTCACCCATTGGTAAATCGGTGCCTGTTTCAAAATGACGATGCGCGGCAAGTGAATGCTTTAGAAAACTGATGATGGTCAGGCCTGGAATTTCTGGAACATTTTGTGCACCCAAAAATATTCCCATCAATGCACGCGTTGTTGCGTTGTCATTTGTAATATCATGACCATCAAAAATTATCTGTCCGGAATCTATGGTGTATTCGGGGTTGCCAGCAATCGCACCAACCAATGTTGATTTACCCGAACCGTTGTGTCCCGACAGTAAATGGCGCGCACCGGGTTCTATACTTAAATTTATGTCCGATAGTAATTTTTTATCACCGAACGATACATCAAGATTTTTTATTTCTAGAATCATTTTTTGCCCCCATCTGTTGCAAGTGCCATTTGTATCAGTTGCTTTGATTCAACCAAAAATTCCATTGGCAAACGTGATAATATTGGTGTCGCCATTGAACCAATAATTAGTGCCGTTGCGGTATCTGTATCTATGCCTGCCATATTTAAATACATAATTTGTGTTGCGTCAATTGCACCAGTTTTTGCTTCGTGCGTTTGAATATTATCTGTGTTTTCATATTTAATGTCGGGCAGGGCATTCGTAATCGCCGAATCCCCAATAATTCGGGTGTCGCATTTTGACGCATTTTTCCCGCCCGTTCCAAGAAAGTGAACCAAACTGCGAAATGTTTGGCGCGACCAATCTAATGCCACACCGTATGAAACGATGTTTGATGTGGTGTTATTGCCAATGTGCAACATTTTGGTTCCAGTGTCTGACTGTTGCCCGCGACGTGTAATGGATAGCGAATAAAAATCACTGGCCGAACCATCACCATAAAGTATGGTTGATGGATATTTCCATGTCATTGCAGAACCAACTTCAAATTGGGTCCAATCAAGACGTGCGTTTTCAAAACATTTTCCACGTTTTGTTACAAAATTTAAAATACCACTTTTATTATATTCACCACGTGGTGCATCGCCGGCGTGCCAATTTTGAACTGTTGCATATTTAACATGCGCGCCATCATTTACAATAATTTCCACAACGCCGCTGTGCAGTTGATGGTTGGGACGACGTGGTGCGCTGCAACCTTCCATATAACTAAGTTTTGAATTTTTGTCGGCGATAATCAGCGTGCGTTCAAATTGTCCAATTTTTGCTGTTTCAATTCTGAAATAACTTGCCAAATCAATTGGGCATTCGGTCTCGGGTGGAATATAAACAAATGTTCCGTCCGAAAATACCGCAGAATTTAATGCCACAAAAAAATTATCCGTTGGTGGAACAACACTGCCAAGATATTTTTTTACCAGTTCAGGATATTCCCGAACCGCCGATGAAAAAGGCAGGAATATAATGCCGCGTGCCGCTAATTCCGCCGTATAGGACGTGTGAACAGATTCACTGTCTATGACAGTATCTGTTGCCATCCCAAGTAGTGCATTTTGTTCGCCAATCGGCAACCCCATTTTTTCATAGGTAGATTTTAAATCGCTGTTATCAATTGGTGTTGGGCGATTGTAATAATTCAATGCCGAATAGTCTATTGGTGTGTAATCTATTTCAGCCCAATGCGGTTCCACCATTTTTTCCCATGCGTGTAACGCGGCGATGCGCCATTCGGTTAACCATTTTGGTTCACCACGTCGGTTTGAAATTTCCCTGACAAGATCTTCGGTTGGGCCAATCATTTATCACCTTCGTCGGTGGTCGTGGCAAGTTGATATGCCTGGGTAAAGAAGGTTAGTGATTGCCCCAGCAAGCCATTTATAAATGTTGTCGTCAAAATGCCGTCTGGTTCGGTGGTGTTAAGATGATTCAGTAAATTTTCTGCACGATTCATATAATTTGAAACATTACGTTTTACCCCCGCATCAAGTTTTATCGCGCGGCGCAGTTGTTCCATAACAAATGGATTTTTGGTATATTCATCCAACAATCCCCCCAATGTTCGCCACAGCGGATGTTCCGATGTATTTCGTGGCATAATATCCAATGCCGCCAAAATAGGAATCAGATTTTGTAACAAATCTTGGTATATCATTTCGGCATGTTCGGCAACCGCATTGGTCGCAGATTTACTTTTTAAAATGCTCTGTATTTTCACAATAAGGTTATATTGATACGAGATATTTCGTTCAATGGTCCCCAATCGGCGATGTGCCAAAATACCAATAATTGTTACCGTGATTGCCAAAGCAACCACAATTCCCAGTAAAATAAATAAAATCGTGTTGGACATATCTGTTTTTCCTTTGGTTATTCGGTTAAAGTATACCACACTTTTCCCGATTCGTAGCATAAAGTTAGAAAATTTATAAAAAACAATATCAAAACTATTTTTAGGTCTTGCACAGATTCGGTCAAATTGTTATAATAACCAATATAATATAAGAAATATTAGGAAAGGAAAGAACAATGTTTCGCAAGATTTTAATTGCTGCAATGCTTGCAACCGCCGCTGGCTATTGCTTTGCGGCTGGTGATTTACCCCAGGTTGTAACATCGGAAGTTTTCTATGATGACGAAGTGGACGAAGATGAAAATACATATGTCCAAGAAACACAGGATTATTATCAGGGTGATACGCAGGTACAATATCAACCACAAATACCGGTGAATATTCCAACATGGCCATTGGCGGGTTCTGATGCGGATGTGACGGTTGCGTGTGATATGGGCGCATGTTCTAAATCGGCAGATAACATAAAAATTGTGTCAAAAATTGGCGATGATTTGGTTGTAGAAAATAATTTCAATTTGGGCGCACGCGCTGGAACTGGCTGGACGGGTGGTGCAAATATGTTGCATGGAAATCAGGTTCCGGTTGGATTTGATATGGATTGTAAGCGTGGTGCAGAAATGCCGTTGTTGCACCGTGAAATTTTAGAAGACGATGGGGGCAGCGTGCTGGCGGTTTCACGCAGTGGTCGTGGAACATGTGCACAATATGCCGACGGTTATGATGCGTATTTGGCGCGTAATGGTTTAACCGAAAAGACGGCGTCTGGCGAAATGGTGACAGGTGCCGGAATTGTTAGTATGGATAAAAATGGTGTGGTCAGTGTCAGAAGCCAAGATTCACAAGATACACTTTTAGTTTCAAATGATATAACATTGCCGATGATTGGCGGGTCAAGTTCTATGTATGATAACAGTTCGTTGTTCGCCGCGGGTGATACAGAAATTGCGGTTGATTTATCGGCGGATGCAGAACCAGCGGTCGCGGTTCAAGATCAGGTTAGATCATGGGTTGTGGCCAATGGTCAAACTTTGCGCCAGGTTTTACAGTCATGGTGCGACAAAGAAGGTTGGGATTTGGTATGGGCAACGTCACGTGAATATCCAATTCAAGCAAGCGCCGTGTTCAAGGGACGTTTTGTTGATGTTGCATCGGCGGTTGTACGTAATTTTGGACGTGCAATACCGGTTCCGTATGCCAAGTTTTATAAGGGAAATCGCGTTCTTGTTGTGTCTACAACCGAAGAATAGTTGATATATTAGGTAGGAGAAAATATATGACAAAATACATAAAGATTTTTGCCGCAATAATCTCTGTTTTGGGTTTTGTTGGCTGTACGCATCATGAATCTGCAAAGGTTGCCGCATCGGTGGACCAAGATTTTGTGAATGTGTATGATGCCTTTGAAATGGCTAAAAATCCGCGTGCCAAGGTAACGAGCAGCGATACGGTTTCCATGTCCGAAGGTGTATGGTTGGGTGACCAGTCAATGTTGGTTGAACATAGAAATGATTTGCCACGCGCATTTGAAACGGATACGGGGGTCACAATATTATTAAACGAACCTGTGACATTACAAGTGTTGGCAAATAACATTAATTCTATTACACGAATCCCTGTTAAAATTGATAGTCAGGTTGCATCAGAAAAATTAAAAAAGACGATGAATATTGCGTACACTGGTAAATTGTCAGGTTTGTTATCCCAGGTTGCGACAGATTTAGATTTGTTGTGGTACTATGACAAGACCGCAATCGTTTTCTATGAAACAGAAACCAAAACATTTACTTTATATGCATTGGGAACAGATGTATCATATCAGTCCTCTGTCCAGACGGATGATGGTAACCAAGTGTTCCTTGAATCCACATTAAAGGAATGGGACGAAGTTGAAAATACAATTTCATCTATTGTTGGCAAGGCCGAAAATGCGAAGTTCACAGTATCGCGCAGTTTGGGAACAATAACTGTAACCGCGCCACCATCGGTGTTAAGTCGTGTTGGTGATTATATCGCACGTCAAAATAAAAGATTGTCGCAATTGGTCACAATTGATGTGAAGGTATTGCAGGTATCTATTGCAAACGATTCGGCATTTGGTTTGAATTTGGCCGCGGCGATAAATTCTGCATCTGGATTAAATATCGTTGCGAATCCGAAAAATAATTTGGCCACAACCGAAGCCAGTTCTATGAATATTGCGGTTCTGTCAAATGCGGTTTCTTCGTTGACAGGTATGACCCATATGGAAGGCGGAACAAGTGTTGCCGGTGCATATACGGCGGACCAAATAAATAATGGTTCTTTGTCGGGTGTCGCAGGCAGTAATGCATTGATAGAAGCGTTGGCAAAGCAGGGCAAGGTTTCATTGGTTACAAATGTTGGGGTTACAACACGTAATAACCGTGTCGCACCAGTGAACAATACCAAGAGTACCGGTTATATAAAACGGTTTGAATCACGTAATTTCACAACGGTTGAATCCAGTACCGTTGACCAAGATAATTTGGAAACAGGATTTTCAATGCAGTTGTTGCCAAATATTTTGGAAAACGGCAAAATCTTGCTGTTGTTCAGAATGTCTGTCCGTGAATTGTTAAAGATGTCCAGCCAAACAATTGGCGAAGTCACATTGCAGTTGCCAGAGGTTGAAGAACGTAGTTTCATGCAAGAAATTATCATGGAATCTGGTCAAATGTTGGTCGTGTCAGGGTTTGAAAAGCAGACGAATAATGACACGCGTTATGGTTTGGGTGATCCTGATTTCATGTTGTTGTCTGGGTCACGTGAAACGGCGTCACAACGCGATGTTTTGGTGGTTATTCTAACGCCACAAGTGTTGGTTAGCCCAATGGATGCGGAACGCAGTATCCAACAACACTGGGGCGCACCGTTGAATTAAAATAAAAAAAGACCACTGTGGTGGTCTTTTTTATGTGATGTATAAAGGAAAAACACATGCCGGAAATTGGTGGTATTTACAGACATTATAAAAATCATCAGTGTTATCAGGTAATAGCGATTGGTAAGCATACAGAAACCATGGAAGATATCGTGGTGTACCGTGCGTTATACGAATCGGTGGACTTTCCATACGGTCAGGTATGGTGTAGGCCTTTG
>JAEEQU010000084.1 GCA_016285415.1 Alphaproteobacteria bacterium
TTATATCATAATTCATAAATTCTAACCATTATAAAAATACCCGCCATGGCGGGTATTTTTAACGTGATAATCCAACCGCACCATGTGATTTTGGTTGTCGTTTCATAAAATCAAAATATATCAATTGTGCCTGTGGACACGGATTTTCAATATATTCGTATGCCTTTGGATTTTGTTTCACCGCGGCAATTTGTACTTTATCCGACGGATTTTTTATGTACTTTATTGCCAGCCCATTTGTTTTAACCGCACGAATTTGAACCGCTTCGGATGGATTCTTGATGTGTTGAATCGCACTGCCATAATCACGAACTGCGGTCATTTGAACACGTTCAGACGGATTTTTAATATATTGAATTGCAAAACCATTTTGTTTGACCGCCACAACCCGAATTTCTTCATCTGCATTTGGAAAACGACTAATAATACGCCCATCGGCATGCACCGCAGTTAGTATTTCTTCTCTGGTTGGATTATCCATAGAACAAATGTTCCATGGTTCTTTTTTTAACATTTTTATATTTGACATTTTTGTAATTACCTTTTTTAGTTGTCTAACAACTCTCTCGCCTGATTCAACAGCCCAATTGCCAAATCTATTTTTGTTGTATCAATAGAACTAATTGGCGCACGACTACCCTCGCGGAAAATACTTTCTATATCATCTATGCTGTTCGGAATCGTTTCCGTTTTTTTTGCCGGCGCAACCTTTTTCGGTTCACGTGACATAACAACGGGTATCGGTTCTTCTGATGAAAATTCCCCGTTTCGTATCATTTTCTTTACACCCGCAATCGTCATTCCGCGATTATATAACAAATCTTGGATTGTGCGCAGACGTTCCACCATTTCAGCCCGATAATAACGTCGCCCACCCGCACCAGTTGTCGGATGCACAATTGTTGGAAATTGTTTTTCCCAATAACGCAATGTATACGCCGGAATCCCAAGTTCCCGCGATACATTGTTTATAGATACGAAATATTCTTTATCCATTTTCTGTTTGATCTGTTGTTGATTCAACTGTTTCATCAGCGCCATCTGATTCAATAGATATCGCCGACATAACCTTTTCGTTTTCGGCCGTCCGGAACAGTGTCACACCCGCAGTGCTGCGCCCCGCAATACGAATATCAGATGCCGGTGTACGAATAATTTTTCCGCCATTGGTTACCATGATAATATCGTTTTCATTATTCACAGGGAACGAACCTGCAACCGCAGTGTTTTTACCACCAAGTTTAATATTTGTGAATCCACCGCCACCACGATGTGTTAAGCGATATTCATACGAACTGGTGCGTTTACCAAATCCGTTTTCAGAAATGGTAAGGATGAATTCTTCCTTGGCCGCCAATTCTGCCATCTTGGCATCGTCCAAAACCAATGTTGTTGTTTCTTCTTCGGTATCGGCCTCTTCTTCTATCCCAGTTGCCGCACGGCGTGCCGCACGCGATTGTTTCACATATGCCGCACGTACCGCAGAATCAGATTCGCCACGGTTCAACATTGACATGCCGATAATTTTATCACCTTTGCCCAATGAAATTCCGCGCACACCCGTTGAATTACGGCCGGCGAATATACGAATTTCTGGGACTGGGAATCTTATTGCACGACCACGATATGTTGCCAAGAACACATCTTGGTCTTCACAGCATGGCAGCACAGCAACCAAACTATCGCCATCGTCCAACTTCATTGCAATTTTTCCATTCGCACGAATTGAATCAAAATCAGACATACGATTACGACGCACAGTTCCCGATGCCGTTACAAACATCAAGAAATGTTCTTTGCCTGATTCTTTGATTGCCGCCACATCTTCTTCGGGCACTGGTAAAATTGCCGTAATTGTTTCGTTTTCAGAAAGTGGCAACAAATTGACCAACGGACGTCCCTTGGCCGCGGCCGCCGCTTCGGGTAATTTATATGTTTTTAATTTATAACACAACCCGCGTGACGAGAAGAACAACAATGGCGTATGGGTATTCGCAACAAATACCTGAACCACATAGTCATCATCTTTGGTCGTCATTGCATTACGGCCCTTGCCACCACGTTTTTGCGCGCGATATGTATCCAATGATACACGTTTGATATATCCAGTATTAGAAACCGTAACAACCATATCTTCGCGTGCAATTAAATCTTCTATATCAATATCAATTTCTGCATCAGAAATTTCGGTTCTGCGCGGTGATGCCCAATTATCACGAACCGCGATTGTTTCGTCACGAATAATTTGAATGATGCGTTCATGCGATGCCAATATATCCAACAAGTCGCGTATTTGCGCACCCAAATCAACCAAATCCGCATGCAATTTATCGCGTTCCAAACCAGTCAACCGATGCAATTGCAATTCCAAAATTGCTTTGGCTTGGTCTTCGGACATATAGAACATACCATCTTTATATTCGGTGTTTGGATCATCAATTAATTGAATATAATTTTCAATATCAGATGCCTTCCACCCACGCGCAACCAATGCCGCACGCGCGTCTTCGGGGCTGGCCGAAGATTTGATAAGTTCAATAACTTCGTCCAAATTACCAACCGCAACCGACAAACCTAATAATGTGTGCGCACGATTACGCGCCTTGTTCAAATCAAATATAGTTCTGCGACGAATAACTTCTTCGCGGAATTCAATAAATGCATCCAGTACGCCACGAACATTGAACAACATTGGACGGCCACGATTTAACGCCATCATGTTGACCGGGAAATTCGTCTGCATTTCGGTAAATTGGAACAAATGATTCAACACAACATCAGGTATCGCATCGCGTTTCAATTCAATAACGATACGCAAACCTTCCTTGGATGATTCATCGCGAATTTCGGCAATGCCTTCTATCTTTTTATCTTTGGCCAATTCTGCAATTTTAATAATCATCTGGGCCTTGTTGACCTGATATGGAATTTCATCAACAACAATCGCCTCGTGATCATGAAATTTTTCATTATGTGTCTTTGCACGAACAATAATAGACCCGCGTCCAGTAGTGTGTGCTTTGTACGCACCGCTGCGCCCCATAATTATTGCACCCGTTGGAAAATCAGGGCCCGGAATTATTTGGAACAATTCGTCATCTGAAAGTTCACGATTATCTAAAACCGCCAAAATACCATTGCAAATTTCACCCAAATTGTATGTAGGAACATTTGTTGCCATACCAACCGCAATACCAGAACCACCGTTTACCAAGAAATTTGGGAACTTGGTTGGTAAAACAACCGGTTCTTGCAGTGTGCCGTCAAAGTTTGGTTGCCAATCAACCGTATCTTTGTCCATATCTTCCATCAAGGTCGCGCCAAGTTTGGACAAGCGCGCTTCGGTATAACGCATGGCCGCGGCCTTGTCCCCGTCGCGCGAACCAAAGTTACCTTGACCTTGGACCAACATTTCACCCATAGAAAAATCCTGGCCCATACGAACCATTGCTTCGTAAATAGAACTATCACCATGCGGGTGATATTTACCCATTACCTCACCCACGATACGTGCA
>JAEEQU010000085.1 GCA_016285415.1 Alphaproteobacteria bacterium
AGCAATACCAAACACTGAATAATTCCAGACAATACAACCGTGCCCGCCATAATGTATAACACCGAATTATTCGCGCCCAAATATGCGGTTGCCAATAATGCGGCAATTAACATTATGTTCAACATAACTGGCATAAATGCCGCCAAAACGAACCGCGAAAACGCGTTTAATACCGCCGATAAAAACGCCGCACTGCACACAAAGATAACATAAAAGAACATAATGCGGGATATAATAACGGTTAATTCCATCTTGCCTGGGTCATCGGCAAATCCAGGTGCCAAAATCCAAACGACCAACGGCATAAATATTTCAAACACAACCGTTATGCCAAGCAACACCACCATTAACCAAGAAAATACATTTTTGGCAAATGATTCATCATGCTTGGAATCGGCATACATAGGAATAAAAATCGCAGACAATGCACCTTCGCCAAGCAGGTCACGGAACAAATTTGGCAATTTAAACGCCGCCAAAAATATATCTGATATCCGCCCTGCGCCCAATACACGCGCAATTAACATATCGCGAATAAATCCAAATATGCGACTAATTCCGGTCATAAGACCAACGCCGAAAATATGTTTGCCAAGTTTCATGGTTTAGATTATACTAGAGTTAAATAAACAAAATCAAGACAGGAATAAAATCAAATGAAAAAAATATTTATTGCAATTTTTGTGGGTGTTTTAATGGCTGGATGCGCCAGTGATAACCAGATTGTTAATCAAGAACCAATTACTGATTTATATGATGCCGCATACGACCAATTTGAACGCAAAAATTATGACAATGCCGCAGAAAAATTCCGCATGGTTGAAACACAATATCCGGCAAGTGAATGGGCCGCAGACGCACTGGTTATGGCGGCGTATTCACAATATTTGGATGACGATTTTGCGGGGGCAATTGCAACCGTTGACAGATTTATGCGTTTTCACCCCGGACACAGCGATGTGCCATATATGATGTATCTGCGTGGCATGTGTCATTATCGTTTGGTCAGTGATGTTCGCCGTGAACCTGGGGAATCGGTTTATGCATTACAACAATTTCAACAGTTGGTTAACCGTTTCCCAAATTCACCGTATGCCAAAAATGTAAAGAACAAAATCAACATATTAAAGAATTATATCGCGGGCAAAATCATGTATTCTGCGCGCGTTGACATGAGCAAAGAAAATTGGGCCAGCGCAATTACAAAATTGCAATCTGTTATAACTGATGCGCCTGAAACAGTAATGCCCGCCGAAGCAATGTTCCGTCTGACCGAGGCATATACGGCAATCGGCCTTACCGAACAGGCGGACGGTTATGCCGCAATGTTAAAACTGAATTTTCCAGATAGCGAATGGGCAAAAAAATTAAAAAAATAACATGCGAAAACTTACGGATAAAGACATTGCCGATATGATAGGTGCAGAATTTGCGCCCGATGACAATGCTACGCGTAAACGTGTCCGCAACGAACTAAAACTGTCCCGCCGCATTCCACAACCAGTTAAAATTCCATCACATACCACGCTGGATTTACATATGCACACCATTGAACAGGCATGGGGCGAAATAATGGAAATTGCACAATCTGGCACAAAAACCGCGACTATCATTACTGGTGCCAGTGGTATTTTAAAAATAAAATTTCAAGATTGGGTTCGTGAAAGCGTGCTTAGCCCATATATAGTTTCATGCACCCCATTAAATAATGGCAGTTTTTCAGTAAAATTTCGGAAAATATAGTTGGTATTTTGGTCAAAATAAATCTGTTGAACCAAAAGATTTTTTTTTCTACCATCCAAAGTATGAAAAGAATCAAAACCGTTTATGATCATATTCGCGACAACAATATCAAAACGACATTGTTGGTTATTTTGTTCCCGCTGATTTTTGTTGCGTTGGTATTCTTGTTCACATGGATTGTTTTGCCACCCCAAGATGCACTAAATACCGCGATTCATGTTGCGGTTCCAACGATTGTTGTGTGTTTGGTATGGATGCTTATATCATGGGCGTTTGGTGATTCTATGATGCTATCTATGGCGGGTGCAAATCAAATAAACGACCATGACCCAGATTATAGATACATATATAAATCGGTAGAAAATGTCGCGTTGGCGGCGGGACTGCCGACACCACGTGTATATATAATAAATGATTCTGGGCTGAACGCATTTGCAACGGGACGTACACCACGTGATGCAACAATCGCCCTTACCCGCGGAATTGTTGAAAAATTGGACCGTTTGGAATTAGAAGGTGTCATTGCACACGAAATGGCGCATATCGGGAATCGTGATATTCGGCTTGATATGTTATTGATTACGGGAATTGGTGTTACGGTATTTATTGCAGATGCGATTCTGCGTGGAATCACCTACTCGCACTCTGACCGCGATAGCAAAAACAACACAGTTTTGGTCATGCTTATGGTGTGGTTGGCATTTACGGTGTTCAACTTTGTAATCACGCCTATTTTGCGTATGGCAATTTCACGCAAGCGCGAATTTGCCGCAGATGCAACTGGCGCGCATATCACGCGCAACCCCAAGGCATTGGCAAGCGCGTTGCGTAAAATTTCGGTAGATTCACATGTTGAAAAATTAGAAAAACAAAGCGCAATGGCATCTGTGTGCATTGCGAATCCATCGGGGAAACGGGCATTTTTTGGAGAACTGATGGCAACCCATCCGCCTGTCACAGAGAGAATAAAGCGATTGGAATCTATGTAACCCAATGGGAAAGGAGAATTGTAAATGGCAAAATTGCATTTTAAATACGGGGTAATGGGCAGTGCAAAATCTGCGGATTTGATTATCAGTGCGCATAATTTTCGGCAAAACGGCACACCAATTGAAGTGTTGAAACCGGCATTTGACAACCGTTTCGGCACAGGCGTAATCAAATCGCGCGCGGGTGATTTATCAATGGAGGCAACCGCATTACCAAATCTGCAAAATTATAATATAAAAGATGATACCAAGGTCATCTTGATAGACGAAATTCAATTCTTTTCCCCCGCAGATATAGATAAATTGTTTGAAATTGTTCATACGCACGATGTATTGGTAATATGCTATGGTCTGATGATAGATAGTAATGGACACATGTTCCCAACATCGCGGCATTTACAAGAGGTCGGTGCAAGGTTAACCTTGATGGAATCTATGTGCCAGATGCCTGGCTGTATGCACCGCGCCACGAACCATCTGCGATTTGATGCTGATGGCAAAGTTATCCGCGAAGGTGAACAATTCGCCCTGGGCAGTGAAAATTATAAATCTGTATGTATGGATCACTTTTACCAGATGTATCACAATCGCGGTGCATCTTCACACTAAATTTTTGTAAATTCATATACGAATAACCGATGTGGAAATTTTCCTACATAGTGGTAATGCGTATGCCCACCACCAGGGACATTTATTATACGTGTTGCCTTTAACCTCGGAATTTCTACATCCAATGTAATAATAACGTGGAAATTTTTGGTC
>JAEEQU010000086.1 GCA_016285415.1 Alphaproteobacteria bacterium
CAACCCGCCGCCCGTACTTAGCCGTCGCGCGCCCAAGTTTAACCGAAACATAATTTGTTTTATCCATATATATTGGTGACATATCTGAATATCGCACATGCATAAACGCATTCAGCCCCGCCCACATCATTGCCCCGAACGGTGGATAATATTTGACACTGTTTGTAAATTCATAAATTTTATCAAGATTTAACCGCAGAAAATCACAGTATTCAATCATGACATTCGTACGAATCATGGTTCCGACTATATCAAAATGCGGTCCGGTTTTACCACGCATGGTCCCATTTGTCCACGATGGCACAATCTTGAATAAATCGGTAATTCGTTCAGAAATGGTTGTCGCATTATATAAAACCGCAAATATATTATCGGAAACATTTGGAATTTCTGCATCCAACAACACATCATCATCATTTACGAAAATCATCCAATCTGCGCGAATTTTATTTTCACGCACAAATTCTGCAATTTTAATACGCGATTCTAATTCACCAACATTTTTATCAGAATTTATTATATGTACGCGTCCATGCCATCCAATCTGGCGAACGATGCGCGGTGTCAGGATGAATTCCGAATTATCATTATGTATAATCAGTATAATTCCACGTCCAAAACGATTCAGCGGTGGCAACGATATGCGCAACGCATCAAAATCAAATGTAGTAATCGCAACAATAATATTTTTCTTAATCATATTTAAATATTAAATAAAACTTTCAAAAATTGCAATTGGTTAGTTTTTTATGATATAATGGTGTGACGAACCAGGAAACTGATATGAAAAAATCTATGATGTCTGCAATTATTCTGATGACCATTATAATACTAATGGCATCGTTTGATTTTTCGTTGGATGGTTCTGCGCCAATCGCGGTTCCCGAATCTGCGCGTGGTGGTGTTTTGTTCATATGCCCGGCGGCAAGTGGTTTTTGGGATTGGATGGCAATGGGATTTGGACCGTTTACACGATATATTGTTATGGGATTCTTTTTTGCCGCAATCGTTTTGACATTTATGTGGGGATGGGCCCTGTATCAAAACCTTTTAAAAGATTCGTTTAACAAAGACGCTTTTTCTAAACCATGGTCGTTTACCAAGATGTTGTTCTGGACGGCCGTTGTGGTTATTTTGGTTTTAAACACACCGAATCGCTATCGAACCGTAGCGGTTTCTGGGAATAATAACAATTGGGTTTTGTGCGAAAACACATCACCTGGGGCGCGTGTTGTGAACGCGAATTTAGTTCATTCAAAATAAATTTTAAAAAAAAACTAAATACATCTTGACTTAAAAGGCGGAATTCTCTACGATTCGTTTAGGCAGTTCGGGCAATGCCCTTAGAAATGGCTTGGTTTGGTATCATAAATACTGAAACCGTGCAAAAATCCGGGGGTTTTGTTTCCAGGGGCATTGCCCTGCGGACTGCTGGGACACCTTAAATAAATTTATGAAAGGAGAAACATATGAACAAACAACAATTGATTGAAGCAATCGCAAACGAAGTAGAAGTGACCAAGGCAACGGCTGCGTCCTGCCTGGATGCTTTCATTAACACCGTCACAAAAGTTCTGAAAAAGAAAGGTGACGTTCGTTTGGTCGGTTTTGGTACATTTACAACCGCAAAACGCAAAGCGACAACTGGCCGCAACCCACAAACGGGTGCTGCAATCAAGATTCCGGCATCAACCCAGCCGAAATTTAAACCAGGTAAAGCTTTGAAAGATGCTTTGAATTAAGTTTATGTTTGGTTTAGAAATAAAAACACTGCCAATTGGTGGTGTTTTTTTATTGTGTAATTTAAAAAATTTTTTTAAAATAAATGCCATGAAAATAAAACTTGATAAACCAATTGTAATGGTCGGTCTGATGGGTGCCGGAAAAACCAGTGTTGGTCGCGCGCTGGCGCATCACCTGGGGGTGCCGTTTGTCGATTCGGACAAAGAAATTGAACGCGCCGCCGGGTGCAGCGTGGTTGATATATTCTCGCTTTATGGGGAAAAAGAATTTCGCCGCGTTGAACGTCAGGTTGTTGATCGCCTTATTGATTCACCCCCGCGGGTCAAGGTTATATCCACTGGCGAAGGGGCGTTTATAACCCCAGAAATTCGGGAACGCGTGTTGAAAGATGCCATTAGTATTTGGCTAAAGGCAGATTTGGATTTACTGGTTAAACGAACCCAGTTTCGTAACACGCGACCGCAACTTTTGAACAATGATAGTAAAAAAATCCTTGCTCAATTGATTGCAGAGCGGTATAACACATATGCAATGGCAAACATAACCGTTGAAACGTTTGATGAAAGTTTACATAAAACGCTGACCAAGGTTGTGGATGCACTAACCCAAAACCAAAAGGAACAAAACAATGGCAAGTAAATTTCTAAAAGAATTTCGTGATTTCGCGGAACGCGGTAATGCGATAGACATGGCAATAGGTATCATCGTCGGGTCCGTGATGACCGGCGTGGTCAATTCGTTGGTCAAAGATATTATTATGCCACCGATAGGTTTGTTGCTGGGTCGGGTTGATTTTTCACAATGGTTCTTTGTTTTGTCGGGTGGAGATGGCCAAACATTTAACACCATTGCCGAAGCCCAAGCCGCAGGTGCAACAACACTTAATATGGGTGTGTTTTTAAATACGGTTATCAGTTTCATTATCACAATGTTTGCGGCGTTCTTGATTGTTCGCACCGTCAACAAGATGAAGGCGAAAAAGGCCGTTACAACACGCGCATGTCCATATTGCAAACAGACAGTTGATATGACCGCAACCAAATGTCCACATTGCTGTTCTGCATTGGAAGCACAAGAAGTAAAACCCGCCGAAGAAAGTGATATGAGCAAGGGGTTGAAGAAATTAAAGAAAATGGTAAAGATTAAAAAATAAAAACACCGCCCATTTGGGCGGTTTTTTATTCTGTTACGCATAATCCTAGTGTGCACGTTTTTTTAACAATTCCTTTTGACGTTGCTGTATCAAACGACGCCCTTCGGCAATTTTACTTTCTATTAAACTTGGATCGCCGTCAAGATAATTGAACATGTTAACCAATTTATCATCCGCCAATGCACATGCAGGACTACTTGTAACTAATTCGGTTACCATTGTTTGTATATCCAACAGGTAAACAAAGCGTACATCCCCACTAAAAGCGGCTTGTGCGAACATATCGGCGGCCTGTTGTTGTATTTTTTTGGTTTCGGCGGTTATATTTTGTGCCTTGAATGCCACACAATACCAAGGAGTCAACGACCCATCAACCATTTGCGCGCGTAGCCAAGAATTTGGCCCTGGGCGTTTTGATAGACCCGAAACATTATAATGCAATGGCGCGTATTTACGTTCATTTTCGTACGAATATTCATATTCAACTTCAACAAACATAGGTCTTGTGGCAGATAACATGCAATGTAATTCTTGGATATTTGGGTGGTAACGTACTAACTTTTCAAGCATCGGACCCCATATAAAGTAGTTTTTATAC
>JAEEQU010000087.1 GCA_016285415.1 Alphaproteobacteria bacterium
TATGGGGAATGAGCAAATACAGCATCAACAGATGCGTCGGGAATCCCGCGCATAATATCTATACAGTCGCCAATTAAAATTTGGTTCAGGTATTTATCCATTCTCTACTGCCATATCAAGACAATTATATCATATTTTCACATTGAAAAATTCGCGGTTAGGGCACGAAAAGATAAAAAAAGGTCTTGATTTTTTCAAAAAAAGCAAATTTTTGAGAATAAAATTGCTTTACACCGAACGAATAGATTGCTAAATTATCAGGTATGAGATGTCCATACTGTAATTATGCTGATAGCAGAGTGGCGGATTCGCGCCCTGATATGGAAAGCGGAACTATTCGCCGCCGCCGCGTGTGCAATCAATGTGGTGCAAAATTCACAACGGTTGAACGTGTTCAAATGCGTGATTTGGTGGTCCGTAAGAATAGCGGTAAAACCGAACCTTTTGATCGTGATAAACTGCGTCGCAGTATAAAGTTGGCATGTCATAACCGCGAAGTCGGGGATGAACAGATTGAACGCCTTGTTGCATCAATTCAGCGCAGATTAGAAACAGATACCGCAGATGATATGGTCACTAGTGCCCAAATCGGAGAAATGGTTTCTGATTCGTTATTGAATTTGGATCCGATTGCGTTTGTGCGTTTCGTTTCTGTGTATCGCAAGTTTTCAAAAATATCCGACTTTAAAAAGATTATAGATACTATCCCAGAGGTTACCGACGAAACGATTGTTTGCAAATTGCCAAAAACTACACTTTTCTAGGGATTAATGATGAAAAAAATTGTTGCCTTCATTTTTACCTTGTTCGTGCCGGTTGCATTATGCGCGTCGCCAACAATTGATGTTTTGTCAGATGTGGACGAAAGTTTGTATTCGCAAATCTTTATGTTGCAAGATAGCGAGAAATTTCCAACCGCACAAAAATTGGAACACCAGGTTTCAGATCCTATTCTGATGAACGAGGTTTTATATCAACGTTATTTTTCAAAAACATATCATACCAAGGGCGCAGAAGTTCAAGCATGGCTGAATAAGTATAATGATATGCCGGGTGCCGCGCGTATGGAAAAATTGGCAAAATTAAAAAAGGTTAATGTGAAATCTGCACGTGTGCCAAGTATGTTGACCGGCGGAATGTCTATTGAAACGGCACAGTCGGAAACATGGACGGCAAAACAGTATTCGGGTTCAACGGATAAAAGTATCACAAAATTCAAAAAGGCGATTCGTTCAGGCAGCACAAAAACCGCACGCACAATATTGGAAGACAAATCATTTAAAAGAAAATTAGATGATTCAGATTATGGTCGTCTTGCAGGCCGTTTGTCATATGTATATTATACAAATGGTGAATATGAATTGGCAAAAAAATGGGGGTTTGTTGCATCGGATGCAGAATCTGAATACGGTCTGTGGACGATGGGTTTGTTGTATTTCAAAGAACAAAAATACCAAGAAAGCGAAAAGTATTTTAGCAGAATTTTAAAATTAAAACAGATTAACAACGCACGCAAGACCGAGGCAGCGTTTTGGGCGGGACGTGCCGCCAGTATGCGTGATGAACGGTCCAAGGCACGCGAATACTGGGAAATCGCGGCGGCGCATCCAATGGCATTTTATGGGGCGTTGGCGGCGACTATGATGGGAAATGTTCCAGAATACGAATTTTTTGAACAAGAGTTTACAGACGAAGATGTTGAAGAAGTGCGTCGCGATAAATACGGCAAAATGGCATTGGCATTGTTACAATTGAACCGTCGTGATCGTGCCGAAGAATACCTTAAATACATGATTACATCAAAGGTATCAGATAGAAATTTGCACGCGATAAATGCAATTGCAACGGCATATGGTTTGCCACGTGTGGCTATTCAGGCGTCTGGGGTTATTCGTGACAGGGGAATTTTGGAAATAGATGACGATGTAATTTATACGGCACAATATCCGTTGCCAGATTGGGAACCAATGGGTGGTTGGTCAATTGATAGGGCGTTATTATTGGCTATTACTAAACAGGAAAGTGGGTTTCGTGCAAATGCAAAGTCGGGCGCAGGTGCAAATGGGTTAATGCAAATTATGCCAAGTACGGCAAAGCGTGTCGCACGTGCGCAAAAGGTTAAAATGTCAGACATAGATATGTCAAATCCGGAACATAATATGTTCCTTGGTCAACAGTATATTATTGATTTATTGATGCACCCGATGGTTAACAATAATATTATAAAAATGCTAATTGCATATAACGCGGGTATGGGCTCGCTTGTGAAATTTGAAAAGTCATTTGATACCAAAGATCCGTTGCTATATATTGAAAGTTTCCCAGCGTATGAAACGCGTGGATATATAAAGCGTGTTATGGCAAATATGTGGTTATATCGTGCGCGTTTGAATCAACCACTTACCACATTAAAGGCCTTGGCAGATTCTGATTGGCCACTGTATAACAGTGAAGACGAATATGTGCGTGTGGATGAAATACCGTATTCAATTTAGGTGTGCAGATGGTTGCAATTGCAGATTTTTCAATTGAAAATGAAATTGATTTGAATTTTATTGCCGGTGTGGACGAAGCAGGGCGGGGTCCCCTGTGTGGCCCAGTTGTTGCAGCGGCGGTAATTTTTCCGAATCGCAATATTGAAATTCCGGTGGTAATAAGGGATTCAAAAAAAATGTCGGCATCCCAAAGGGCGCTTGCATATAATTGGATAACACAGAATACTATTTGGGCGACCGGTCAATGCAGCCCAGCGGAAATAGATGAATTAAATATACTGTGGGCATCTATGCGTGCGATGGAAAGGGCGGTGGCGGCATTGACGCAATGTCCAAATATCTGTTTGATTGACGGAAATCGTGTGCCAAAGAATTTACAGGGCAGGGCGGTTGTAAAAGGTGATGCAAAATCGCTTTCTATTGCGGCGGCATCCATTTTGGCCAAGGAAACGCGTGATAAAATTATGCATGACCTGTCGGTTCAATACCCCGAATATAAATGGGATAAAAATGCGGGTTACCCAACCGCAGAACATTTATCGGCAATTGAAAAATATGGTGTGACAGAACACCACCGGAAAACATTCGGGCCTGTGAAAAATGCCTTAAAATCCGGCGAAAAATCTTGATTTTTTCGTTGCTTTTGTTATGATTTTGATGCCAAAAATAAAAGGGATATTATGTCAGAAGAAAAGGAAACAACAAAATCTACATTTGTTACACTAACTAACCGGCCAAAGGGTTCGGAAAAACCAGAAACAATAAATTGTGGTGAAATAACCGCAGAACAAAAAAATAAATTTTTTGAGGCGATTATTCCATACAACCCCGAAACAATGAATGGTTGTAATAAAAGTTGTGGATTTAATGTGTATTATGGTCCTCTGGTTTCTTATGTCAGTCCATATTCCGCAACACACACAGTCGCACAGAATAGTAATCATCTAAAGAATGAAGG
>JAEEQU010000088.1 GCA_016285415.1 Alphaproteobacteria bacterium
TTCGTTCCGGGGATCTGGGAGGGCATGGTTACATTGTTTGCGAGGTGTGTGGGGGGGGTGGAGTTTAAGGGTTATCGGGTTGTGGGGGGGGGGGGGGTTGGTTGTGGGGTAGGTTGGGGCAGGTTATAGGTTGCGGCAAACACTGGGCGATTGTCATATTGCAAATTTATGCCATTATGGCGCACAATCATTTCATCACCAGATTGTGATACGCTGGTTCCATCGCTAAATTGAATTATATTCCGGTCATTTCGTGTGTGTGTAAATTCGGTCCTGATTATAGCGTCCCAAGAATCTTTGAATTTGAAAAGTTTTAATGTGCGAGACGCATCCAACACAACATTGTGCCGATTATCAACCAGTATATTATCACCCCCACGGAATGGGCGCATATTATTCCGAAAACTATACCGAATGACGCGCAAATCGTGGTCGGTGGATATTTGTGTGGTTCGTGTGCCCAAAGTAAAACCTTCGGGTGTATGGGTTAAGACAGTGTACTTATCCCAATTAATACATTGGGATGCCAGATTTATGGTGATGCCATTGGGCAGTTTTACTTCAACAATTTTGCCACCAGATATTTTGAATTTAATACCGTTCGCATAAGCATCAGAATATGTGGCAGATTGCGTAGGCACCGGCGTGGTATCTTTGTCCCGTTTCTTATATTCAATTTTGTTAGTATTGAAATCACGTTGCACAATCATGCCGTCTTGGTGGGTAAATTCATAGACCCCCGGGCGAATTTTTTTAATATCGGGGCCGACGGCAACCATTTTATCAGACAGTGCGGATAAATCTTTGCGATATCCATCTTCAAGATTTGTGACCATGACCTGTAATGTTTTATTAAAATAGTTATGGCTAAGCAAATTGCGCATTTGCTTGTAATTGTGCCATGTGTAATATTCTTCGGGTGAAAAGAAATTTATTTGTTTCAGATATGCTATCGCATCGCGTGTGCGCATATCGTGGCCGCGCGTCTTGCAATATTGCATAATCATACATTCCATGGAATGAAAGGTCTGCAAAAACCATGAACGTGTCGCATAAACGTCCAGATAGTCAGGATCTTTGATGTCGTCAACAATTGTTATATTTGGCACCAGTTTGCGCAGATTGCGGTTTAAACTGTCATATTTTTCGCTTGCCCATGGGTGATTTATTTCCAAGGTCAAAGGTTGTGTTGGATTCTGGTTGCGCGCTGTTTTAACACGCTGAACAAATTTATTATTACTTTCTGATAAATCACGTATTATGCGCTGTGGGCAGATGTTGCGAATAACCTGTTGCATTTGGTGTAATACATTAACATAAGATTTCATCCGTTGGATTAATGTTTTATCGCATAGTTTCAGATATGACTTTTCATATTCCGCACGCGCACCTTGGTTGGTCATTTTGCTTTTGGTACTAAAGCCCCCCAATCCGTCCAGTGTATCCCAGCGATGACGCATTAGTTGGCGGATATTTATATAATCTTGGAAATCATCAGCAGAATCTATTAGTCCTTCGGATTGGGCAAGTTTTAACGCCGCGCCAGTGTCGGACACATCGTACCTGTCGCGACATACGTTCTGAAATTTTTCGGCAAATGACCCCAACAGTTCCAAAATAATGTCTTCGTTTGTGGCAACCTTTTCTGCGGCATACACATTGGCCGACATACGATCAAATTTATTATCTGCAACATAGTTGTTTTGGCGAAAGGTATCGCATACCGTCAACATAACACCAATTTCGGTCAATATATCAGAATCACGCAAGCATTCGGATAGTGTTTTGTCCTTGAAATCTTTATCTGTATAGGTTGCTTCGTAAATACCATCTATATAAAATTTAGTTTTCCCAAGTTTGACATTTGGACGATAAATGAAAGAACAACGATCTATCTGGGATGGTAATTGCATATCAATTGTGGTAATAGTATACGGTGGAATTGCAAAAAATTTGGACATGCCACTATTTTCTTCGGGTTTTATGTGTTCCAATATCACATAAGACGCATTATCATTGCCATAGACATCGTCATTTATACATTCTTTAAAACGTTGGCGGGCATTGGGCGAGTTATATACTATATTCCAACCAAATTTCCATCCATCTGGGTTGTCGGAATACATATCATCCAATTGCCACGATGCCAAAGCATCCAATGGGACAAGTCGCAACAGATTTTCGTGTTCGCGTACCATCTGCAAATAATCGTCATAAATTGCGGACAATTCAGCGATCTGAGATGCCGGTATGGTTTTATATTGTCCATTTAGTAGTGGCATATTAAACTCGTATTTTTGGGGTTCGCATGATAATATTAAACTCTGCAATTCTTTGCAACAAAAAATGCGTTGAGTTTATGTGGTTTTTTCCATACAATACAAATCATGAAAGTTACAGCGGGAATATTTAGAAAGGGCGATTGTGTATTGCTGATGCGTCGCGCACGTACGGAACCATACGCGGGCGAATGGGAATATCCTGGGGGTAAATTTGAAATTGGCGAAGATGGTCCAACATGTCTGCGCCGTGAATTAAGCGAAGAATTGGGTATAGATGCAACCATTGGGGAATTGGTCGCCACCGCGGTTTACACCACAGATTCAGGAAAGGAAATAGAGTTATTTGCATACGAAATTAAAAATTATCGTGGTGATATTTGCCTGCGGGTTCATGATGCGATGGATTGGGTTGCCATGGATGCGTTAACCAAACACCCGCAATTGCCGGCCGATTTAATTGTTTCAAAAATTTTGGTTGGGCATTAAAATATCCATGGCGAACCCATGGATATTTTTAGATAGAGATTTTAAAACCTTATTTCTTTACGATTTTGAAAAATGTTTTCCGTCCGACACGAACAGACAGTGCATTATTCGTTGGCAATATGTCATTGGCATTATTGACCTTGACATCATTTATTGCCACCGCATTTTGCGCCACCAATCGTCGCAGTTCGGTTTTTGATTCATTGGGCATACCAATTTGCAGAATTTCCATAACACCAAGTTCGGACTTGTCCGTCGCAAATTCTGGGGCGTTGGCGGGAAACACTTTATTTGAAAAAGTGTTTTTAAAATGTTCCAACGCAGAATCTGCCGCAGATGTGCCATGAAAAATCTTTACAATTTTATGCGCCGTAAATAACTTGGCGTCCATTGGATTATGCTCTATATCCAACGCGTCAATATCATTTAATGGCACGCGGGTGTTATTGATCAACAATATGCGTATCATTTCATCGGGCTGAGCCATTATTTGCCCGAACATGGTATTTGCATCTGTATTCAAAAATACACCTGTTCCACGCGATTTTGACATTAGTTCGCCAGTTATCGGATTTTCCATTAGGTTATTGCACACGATAAA